>JABFSC010000526.1 GCA_013140885.1 Deltaproteobacteria bacterium
CACGTCAACTCGGCTATGAGGCATTTGGGGTGCTTCGTTCATACCCCCAACAATATCCAGAAAAACCCCAAAGTCCCGATCCGGAAAAATCCCAAAAGTCGTAGTTTCGTTTGCGGGAAACTACAGTGTATAGAACCGGTTGCTGGCAATCTCCGTGGCACTCAGCACTTTCCACGCCGCCTTGATTTCCACGGCGCCAATGGAACCACACGGTTTGTTATTACATACGAGCGACCTCGCCCCTTGAGGGAAGTTGATGGTCGCGTTCCGCTGTCCGGCGGCATTCCAGAGATTGTTGGTGGTCAAATAGTTATATTCGTCTTGGTTGAGCCGTTTCTCATAGCGGACGAACCGACCGTTCTGGTCCGACAGTGGTCCGGCATTGAAGGCTTGGGAGATGTCAGGAAACTTCTCGATGAGGACCTGAGATGCTTTACCAAGCTGACGAAAGACCTTGCGAACTCCCAGCCGTGATGCTTCGGTACGTGTGGCTTCGGGAAGCCTGGTCAGTTTCTTCGCGAGGCCCGCTGGCGAGGCGGAAGAACACCACGGGCCGGGATTCGATCCTGGAGGGACGAAGACATCGGTATCTTCAGGGTATGTTTCCCACACCACTGGTCCTTGGCCCGACAAAATCGAGAGTTGCGTATTGGCCGTGCACTGCGCGGTATCCGCTGGCCAATTGAGCGCGATGAAGGTGTTCCAGGAGTATACGTCCACATCGAACTGATTCTCTCCAAAGCGCGGACAGGCATCCGCCGGTTGGGTGGCCGAGGTACTCGTAATCGCCGTCTGACACGCGGAGCCTGGGCACGGGGATTTTGGATTACAATGCGGGGGGACTGTTTGCGCGGACAACCTCGTACCGCCGACAACGCTCACGCATGTCGCTGCCACAATGAGGATTGTAGTCCGTACCGCTGCCTTTGTTTTGTGTGAAGCTCCGCTATTCATGGGAAATCTCCTTGTACCGTGAGGTATGCAAAAGAAATTCTGACCGCACCTCAACAGGGTGCGGTCAGGTTATGATCCATTATCTTGACATGGTTGGTGTGAACAACCGGTCCAGGAGTGGATTGGTGAAGAGATTGAACTTGTCATATTTCTTGAGAGCCTCCACCTCAAACGTCCAGTTGTTCTGATCATTGGGGCCCGCGGTAAACACCTGCCGGATGTGGTCGAGGAACTTCGTATTGGTCCAGGGGCCCTGATCGGCGGTGTACGCCCAGCCCTTCGACCATTCGGGGAGGGTGCGCGCGACGGTGCCCGAGAATCTATCGAGGAGCCAGACTTCCAAGTCCGCGTAAAACGCGTTCGAATACTCGGTGCCGGGAATCGTGAGGACATCAACCCATAAGGCGACATCCCAGCCATTCTGTTTCGCCAGACCATCATCGCGGAGGGCGGAAATCACCGGACTTTCCGCCTTGATTCCTGACCCGATGGCGACCTGGGTTGGATCGTCGAGACTGGTGACGCGAATTTCCACGGCGCCATTCACCGGATACTTTCCGTCTTTTTCGTAGCTTGCCAACAACGCCGTGAACTTGGTCGTAAAATCGTGGACCGCCTGCTGCACATCGGTCTTTTTCATTTGCAGGGCATAGCCATTGGCCGTGACCTGCAGTGTCGTGTCCTGGATATAGAGGAGGGTGTTCTTCGACGGCCCCCAGATATCACGAGACGGAGGGTACACGGATTGGCCGAAGACATTTTTTCCGTCCAGCCCATCGGCGGTCACGGAAAACGCCATCTTGCCAAAGTCGGGAGTGGCCTCGGGTATACCATTCAATATCCTTTTGAGAATTGTTTGCAGGATTTCGGGGACGTTATCCGCGAACGGGTAATTGTACGGTGAGGTCACCGCCGTGGAGCCCTGCGGTTTGGTCGGTGCCACACTCCACACGTGCAGCCAGGGATTCGTTCCGGTGCGGAACCAGATCACTTCAACTCGGCCGTAGCGGTTTAGGTAGTCGCCAAAACTATCTTTCGGGGGTGTCGCCGCCGTCGGGGCCGCGAACACCACCGAATCGGTGAAGTTCGTGAAGCTCTGGCAACGCAAGTGGTAATTCGGAATCACTTGTAAGGTGGCGTCGACCAGCAACGCGCGCCCGAGATGAGCGAGGAACGCTTTGGCGTCACTCTCGCTCCTTTTGAATGTCCGCAAGGCATATCGGTCGGGAGTCGCCGAGTTCGGATCGGTGACCACTGCGGTAAACTCGAGCATCTGGTTGCTCATGGAGCCGTAGCTAGCCTGGAACTCGTCGTTGGGTAAAGTCGGCACGGCCGTGCCGTGCGCATCAATAGCCAGTACGCCACCCACCGTGAGGTTGCCGGGAGCGGGCGTATGCGGAAAACTGTAGCCTGGCGCGGAACCACCGCCGCCTGCTTGGCCCTCCAGATAGTTCAGGAGTTCCAGCATCGTCTTTCCCGTCTGTACCTTGACACGGGGTGGGAGCCCATTCGAAGGAGGAAGGAAGGTCGCCTGACAAAGCGCCTTGGTCAAATCAACGAGCATGATCTTCGCGCCCGGGGTGGGATTCGTTGACAGCGTCAGTGGCGACCAGCCGTGCATGACCCCGCGTGGCCGCACTTGGTAACCGTTGTCTTTCGCCCAATTGCACACAGCGACGACATCGTCGGGTGATTGCGGCGCGCAGGTCAGGACCCCAGGTGAGTTAATCTGGTGATCCCAGTTATGGTACTGTAGTTTCCCGCAAATTGAAAAGGCAGCTACCCGAATTAAATTCCGCTCCTTTGATGTGGAGCACCATCGATAAAGTTAAGAAATGCAACACTTTCGACAACAACTCCGGCAAGAGATTGCCTGTCTCCCGATCGTAGATTTGTGCGGTGCCCCTTGCCTCACAACCCTGAACGAGCGGAGAATCACGTTAAATCGTCCATGCAGCATTTTTTGGGGTGCTTCGTTCATACGCTCAACAATATCCAGAAAAACCCTAAAGTCTCGATCTAGAAAAATTCCAAAAGTCGTAGTTTCGTTTGCGGGAAACTACAGATGGTAAGGCAGTATGTTGAGTGGGATCCGAGCGGGAAAATCGGGTAGCGGCGGGCGACCACTGGGATCGCCCAGTGAGCTGAATGTCACTTCCCATGTCCAAATAGTACCCGTGACGGCATAGAATGCTGTCCGCCCGTTCATCTTGAACGTGATCGACGGCGACGGCGGTGGGGATTTTCTGGCGTCCGCATCCACGGATACCCCAGGCTGAAATGCGAGACCTTCCGGGAAGGGATAGTAGGCTAAATCAATCACTTGCTGTTGACCTCGCCAAATCGTATTCGTTCCAGGGGTGACGTAGCCGTCCGCTTTCGCGGCGAACGACATCGTAAACCAACCGTCATTCGTGCACGTAATTCTTTGCGCTTCTCTCATTGCGTTTCTCCCACGATGTGGTGTCGGCGGCATTAAGTGAATAGTAACTAAAAGTGATACAAGGAACTATAGCGAGAAGAAAAGGCGTGTTTCATGAAGAATTCCTCGATCCTGATCGTCTTGTCGGTTGGCGCGGATGGGGGCGGGCCGTAACCTTCCGACGTTCCGCTTTTCCCGCCCGCATCCGCGCTGCTTTTCGGTTCATTCGCTGTCAATGGCTAACTGTTGAGATGGACAGAGTAAATGAGCGTCGTCCCCTGGACGTTATACGTCGCGGTCTGTCCGTTTGGAGAAAAAGTCACGAGCGTATCCCCGTCATGCGACACGCCCGCGATCGCATGCACCCCGGCGTTCATGATGGCCCCCACGGGAACTCCCAAGGCGGCTGCGTCCAGAATGTGCGTCTGATCAATAGGATAGTTTCCACTGTTGCCGACGGCCTGCCATTGCCCGTTGTTGTCAAGGTATTTAATGTCGAAGTTCATAACGAAGCCCGCGGCGTTGGCGCAAGCGATTTTCTGTACTGATAACATGGTCGGTCTCCTTTCATGGTAAGACGGTTAGGTGGTGCGATAAAACATCTCGTGAGTTCTGTAGCGGAATGCCCTGCTACGCCTTCGATACAAGAACGCGAAAGAGACGCGTTCCGCTTGGCTGATTCAAGTTTTCCTCGACCTGTGTACTCTCCTTTCTTGGGAACTCGCGGCGAACGTGACGCCAATTCCCTCGACCAACTTCATCATTGAGTGAGAATTGGGAGCCGCTGAGGTAACTTGTGAGCATGGAGCATGCCATTTATTATCACATGAAGTTAGAACGAAAAAATCCCGCACTGACGGGAGATACGGTACGTCAGAGAGCGATTCTTCCATTCTCGTGACATCCAGAGTGGAACATTCAGGTTCACACGGTGAGGTATTGGGGTTCACGGTGTGTCGTATTGCCTCACCCTCCGAGCTTATGAGGTCGCGTATTCATCGCGCTGTAAGGGAATGTTGTAGCGTCGTAGCATCCGATACAGGGAGTGACGCTCAACCGCGAGGATCGCCGCCGTCCGGGAGACGTTCCGCTGCATGGTCTCCAGCACGTGGAGAATGTAGCGCTTTTTGAGTTCTTCCAAGGTCGGGGTGCCATCCAACACGGACGAAGAATCCTGGAGGAGAGGCGAAGAAGCAACAGGAGACCCGTGAGACACTTCTAGTGAGAGATCCTCAGCGGTCAGCACCGCTTGATTGGAAAGGGCCACCGCGCGCTCAATCGTGTGTTCCAATTCCCGAATGTTGCCAGGCCAAGGATACGTCCGCAGTAAGTCCATCGCTCTCTCGGAGATGGCGGGGAGCGGTTTCCCGTTTTTGCCGCAGGCGCGTTTCGCGAAGTGGGAAGCCAAAAGAGGAATGTCCTCGGTCCGTTCCCGCAAAGGTGGGAGTGTCAGTGTCACGACTTTGAGACGGTAGTAGAGATCCTCACGAAAAAGCTTCTGCTTGACCAGATCCTCGAGATTCTTATTCGTGGCGGCGATGACCCGCACGTCCACCTTACTCCATTTCTGACCACCAACGCGCCGCACTTCCCCTTCCTGCAAGACGCGCAGGAGCTTCGCTTGCATGGCAGGACCGATATCGCCGATCTCGTCGAGAAAGCAGGTTCCGCCCTGCGCTTCCTCAAAGACCCCTTCTTATCGACCACCGCGCCAGTAAACGCTCCTCGAACATGCCCGAAGAGTTCACTTTCAAGTAAGGTCTCAGCCAATGATCCACAATCAACCGCCACGAAGGGACCGTCCGCACGAGAGCTATGCTGATGGAGCGCACGGGCGATCAATTCTTTTCCTGTCCCACTTTCGCCCACAACCAACACCGTGCTTTTGGTGGGGGCGACACGTGCCAGTGTTTTATAGACGGGGATCATGGCGGGGCTGCTACCGATAATGGCACCCGACGAGTCTGGCTTTGGCGGTGAGGTTGCCGTCTCCGCCCCGTCCCGCGCATAGGCGCGATGGGCCAAAGCCAGCGTCACTGTTTGTTTGAGTTCGGCGAGTTCCAACGGTTTAGAAACATAATTCAGCGCACCTTCCTGTATGGCTTCGACCGCGGCCTCCAAGGAACCGAAGGCGGTCATCACCACGATGGACAGACGCGGATGCGCGTGATGCGCCGCACGGGTTAATGCTAATCCATTCATTCCCGGAAGCCGTACGTCCGTCACGAGGAGGTCATACGGCTCATGTGTCAGACAGGTAAGTGCTGCCTCGCCAGTCTGGACATGCTTGACGTAATGCCCCTCGTCCACCAGGACATTGGTAAAGAACTGACAGCTCGTCCTGTCCTCATCAGCCAGCAGAATGCGTGCTTTCATTTGTCTCCCTCCATGAATACCAAGGATCGCACGTGATCCTTGGTTGCTGGGGAAAAGCCCCGTATGATCGTCGAGTCACCCAACTCACGAGAGAGGAAGGTGCGGAAGTGAAGGAAGCAATGTGGTAACAGGGGGGAAAGAGTCGGTGGAGGTGAGTGGCATCCGGAACGGATGTGGGCGAAGCGAATGTCCCTCTCGCCAAAAGAGTATAGCGCGCGCGCGACAGGAAAGGCCATTTTGTTCGGTCAAGGGTGCGTCGAGATAGAGTCAAATTTGGGTAGTAATTGGGTCAAATCCATGTCACGACCACACGACTGCGTCGTTCACAACGAGGTGTGAGTGAAGGTAGCGCATGACGTCGAGTTTCCGCCGTTTCGGCTGGACATAGACAGTGAACAACTCTGGCGCGGGAAGGACCTTCTTCCTCTCCGACCGAAAACCTTCGCCGTATTACGGTACCTGCTGGAGCATACTGGGCGCTTGGTCACCCGGGAAGAACTGCTGAAAGCGGTCTGGCCGGATACCCATGGTGCTGAGAAAGCACCCAAACAATGTGTACTTGAACTGCGCGCGGTTTTAGGAGAGACCCCCACTGCGCCACGGTTCATTGAGACCATGGGGCGGCGTGGGTATCGGTTTATTGCCCCACTCGTCCGTCAAGAAGAAGCGCCCGGGGGCGGGAGGCTAGGGACTGGATTCCCTTCCTCCCAAGTGGCGAGCCTCACGTCTCAAGACTCAAACTTCGTCGGGCGCGAAAATGAACTAGGGCAACTTCATCACTGCTTTCGCAAGGCGTTAAGCGGCGAACGTCAAATTGTTTTTGTGACTGGCGAACCAGGGATCGGCAAAACAACGCTGGTACGGACGTTTCTCACCCAGGTTCCCGCTGGCGATACTGTTATCGTCGCGCGTGGCCAGTGTGTTGAACATTACGGAGCTGGCGAGGCGTATCTCCCCGTGTTCGAAGCCTTTGGCCGCTTAGGAAGAGCGCCGGGTCGTCAACGCCTTGTTGACCTCTTACGTCGCTACGCGCCCACATGGCTCGCGCAGATGCCCGCCCTCATTGATGAAGCGGAGCTGGAGCGCTTGCTGCGAAGAGTCCAGGGGGCCACTTCACAACGCATGCTACGAGAACTCGCGGAAGTAGTGGAAGTCGGGACCGCCGAGACACCACTCATTCTGGTGCTGGAGGATTTGCATTGGAGCGATTCCGCCACCATCGCGTTGGTGGCAATGCTCGCCGCCCGGCTGGAACCCGCGCGCCTCATAGTGATTGCCACCTACCGACCGGCGGATGTGATTGTCGGGGAGCATCCACTCCGGGCCCTCGTGCAAGAGATGCTCGGCCGCGGGCGCTGTCAAGAAATCGCCCTGACCGGGCTCGGACATGCCGCGGTGGAGAGCTATCTTCAGCGACGGTTTCCGCGTAGCGCCCTTCCCTCGCGGATCGTGGACCTTCTCAGGGAGCGGACCGAGGGGAATCCTCTCTTCTTGACCAATCTGGTGGATGATTGGGTCACTCACGGGCTGTTAGCACAAGAAGGCGACAATTGGATGTTGCACGGCAAGATCAATACCATTGAACGGAGCGTGCCTGGAAGCATCCGCCCACTCATTCAGAAACAGATTGAGCGCTTGGCCCCGCACCTCCAACGTCTGCTGGAGGCCGCGAGCGTGGCGGGAGCGACATTCGCGGCGGCGGCACTGGCTCCGGCGTTGGACACGAACAATGAAGGAGTCGAGGAGCAATGTGAAATTCTCGCGCGACAGCAACAGTTCTTACGACGGACTGGGCTGGTCGAGTGGCCTGATGGCACGCGAACGGCACGATATGCGTTTCGGCACGCCCTGTACCAGACGGTCTTACAAGAGCGCATCGTGCCGCACAGACTCCAGCGTTTGTATCAGCAAACGGGTGAACGCTTGGAGACCGCTTATGGTCCGCGGGCGGGAGAACTCGCGGCGGAGTTAGCGGTCCACTTCGAGGAAGGACGCGACACCCCACGGGCAGTGCACTATCGACAGCGCGCGGCGGAGAACGCGTTGCGAAAATCCGCCCACCAGGAAGCGCTTATGCACGCGTCCGCTGGACTCGCCTTGGTCGAGACACTGCCCGAGACGCCGGAACGGGCCCAACAAGAACTAACGCTGCAAGTCGCTCTGGCCGCTTCACTGATAGCGACCAAGGGCTATGCCGCCCGAGAAGTGGAACACGCCTACGCCCGAGCACGGAAGTTGTGTCAACAGGTGGGGGAAACCCCACTGCTCTCCCGGGTGCTCGGGGGACTCAGTGCGTTTTATGTCGTACGAGGGAGTTTACAGACGGCGCGTGAGTTAGGAGAGCAACTTTTGCGTTTGGCCCAAAGCGTGCAAAACCTAGCGCTCCTCATGAGGGCTCATTTTGCGCTTGGGCCACCCTTGTTCTTCCTGGGAATGTTTGCCTCGGCTCAAGAGCACTTAGAACGAGGACTTACCCTCTATGATCCCCAGAAGCACAGCTCCCGTGCCGTTCAGGACGCTGGTGTGGCGAGCCTAGCCTATGGAGCCTGGACTCTCTGGTTTCGTGGCTATCCGGACCAGGCATTGGAGAGAAGCCACAAGGCTATCCTCCTGGCCCAAGAGCTGGATCATCCCTATAGCCTTGCTTTTGCCCTCAACTTCGCCGCCATAGTCCATCAATTCCGCCGGGAGCGGCAAGCCGCCCAAGAGCAGGCAGAGACAGCCATTGCGCTCTCGACCGAGCAGGGGTTTACGCTCTGGTTGGCGCAAGGGACTGTCACGCAAGGTTGGGGGCTGGTTGAGCGGGAACAAGAAGTAGGAATAGCACGGATACGCCAGGGCTTAGCCGCTTGGCGGGCTACGGGGGCGGAGGTAGGACAACCCTATTATCTCGCCCTGTTGGCCGAAGCGTATGGAAATACGGGACAGGTCGAGGCAGGACTCTCCGCGTTGGCTGACGCGCTGGTTCAGGTGGACAAAACTGGTGAGCGTTGCAACGAGGCGGAGCTGTATCGCCTCAAAGGGGAACTCTTGCTGATGCAGGAAAGCAAGAAGCAAAAGGCAAAAGGTAAACGGCAAAAGTTAGCAAATCCCGGTCATCAACCCCTGTCCTCCAACCCCCAAAGTGGGGCGGAAGAGTGTTTTCTCAAAGCGCTCACGGTGGCGCGGGAACAACAAGCCAAATCGTGGGAGCTGCGCGCGGCAACAAGCCTTGCGCGGCTTTGGCGACACCAAGGGAAGTACGCGGAGGCGGGTGGGCTCTTATCTGAAGTCTGCACATGGTTCACTGAAGGACATGAAACGAAGGACTTTCTCGATGCCACGGCGCTCCTGTCGGAACTCATGACGGCAACACGCGAGGACGAACAGAGAAAAGCCAGCGGAGCCCGTCAGACCCACCGTTGACTCAGTGGAATCCCAGTTTCTCAGGACGGATGCGCCGCGGGGAAGAGGCGGGTATGGCGAAGCCATCATGCGCCAGCACCTGCCCTGGAGAAAATTGCTGAGAGGCGGTGGCACGGATGCCACCGCCTCTCAGCGAGATATCAAGCAAGCACGAGCTACAGATTCGCCGCGGCTTGCTCGCGCATCGCGCGTAATGGTTCGAGTGAACCCACAGATTGTGATTTCGCGCCCTTCTTCAGCGGGCGCGAGCCTGGCGTCACCTCGAACGGCGATGTCAGTCCCAAGCGAAAAAGGGGTCAGGTCTTGCAATCAAGCACAATGTGTTAATGCAAGACCTGACCCCTTTTCCTTAATCATCCAGACACTATCGCATCAACTGTTCGAGTGCGGCCCGGTCGCCATCCACCTGCGCGAAAAGGAGGGTTTCCACTTTGAGGTTCTCCGCGTTCCCGGTGTAGTTCCGTTCAGGAATGAGGAGATATGACATGGCTATTCAGGCAAATCTTCCATCAACGACCTGAAATACCATGGAATGTCCCCTATTTCTGGTGCTCCCCGACAGGCTGGTCCTGGTAAGGCGATTGCCATTGCTGTCATAGTCGTAGGTCGTCAGCGTAACGCCGTTGAGTTTGACTTCCGTCAGCCAGCCCGCAAGGTCATACGTGTAGCCATACGTATCCGTCACGCCTTGCACCTGTGAAGTCAATCAGGTAAGCGTCTTGCCGTCAGCATTCAGAGGGAGAGACACGCGCATGGCTGAGTATCAAGATAAATTCGTGACGGTGAATGGACTCCGGCTGCATTATCTGGACTGGGGAACCGCGGGCAAACCGCCCTTCGTCCTTTTGCACGGCGGCTCGGCCTACGCGCATTGGTGGGATTTGATCGCTCCAGCGCTCGCCGAAGACTTTCATGTCTACGCCCTGGACCAACGCGGACACGGCGATAGCCAACATGCCGATCCTCCTGAGTATGCGTCACGGCACTATTTGTCTGACTTGCGTGGGTTCATGCAGGCGCTGGGGTTGCAAAAGCCGATTCTGCTCGGCCACTCGATGGGCGGACATAACTCGGTCATTTATGCCACGGAATACGCCCACGATTTGTCCGCGTTGATCCTCGTTGATACCGATGCCGCGTATCCTGAAGCGGCGGTCCAGTTTCTCCACAAGCTGGGGGAGAAACCGGCGAAGGTCTTCGACTCGTTCGCCGAGGCCGTGAGTCGTTTTCAACTGTTGCCACGCGAAACGCATCTGACCGGAGAAAAGTTCCGCGTCCTCGCCGCGCATGCCTTTCGCAAACGTGAGGATGGGAAATGGGTCTCCAAGCTGGACCGCAAGACCCTGTTTCGTGATCCAGTGAATGGATTACCGCTGCTCCCACGGATTACCTGTCCGACGTTGGTCGTCCGCGCGGAAAACACGCCGGTCCTCACCCCGGCGAAAGTGCAGCGTCTGATGGACGGGTTACCAGATGGTCGGTGGGTCGAGGTGAAAGACACCTATCATCATGTGATGTTGGATAATCCGAACGGGCTGGTGACAGTGGTGCGGGAGTTTCTGGGGACGGGGAATGGGTGACAGGGAACTGGGGACGGTTCAGGTCTTTCCCTTCACTCGTCCCCCGTCATTCTTCATTCTTCTGTTCACTGTTTCTTAAAGAGTGTCTTGATCCGCTCCTTCCACCCACTCTCGGTGACACTCGGAAGTTGCGGCAATCGTGCTCGTACTTGTTGGATATCCCAGCCGGTGAGCGATGCCAGTGTTTGCGCCTCGCGCTCCTGCCGTTGGGCCACTTGTTTGAGATACTCCTGCCCGGCCGGGCACGTGATCTGTCCGGTCCACGGATGGCGGATCACGTAGCGTCCCTGGAAATTGGTACTGTCTTGCGTGACCTTGAACATCAAGTCTTCGGGAAAGTGCTGCGCGTCATAGCGCACGTGTAAGCGCGTGACGAAGACGGGAGTGCCCATGTTGGGCGCTGGGGCCAGCATTCTCTGCCCACCCATCGGTTGCGCGAGATCCGTCAACCACCACACGCCTAAGCTTTCCAGCTCCTGCGTCGAGAGTGGATCGGCGGCGCAGGGGTCACACCAGCCCATGTTCCACGCATACTCGGTGAACACCGCTTTCTGGTTTTCCTTGGCCGTCGCGGTCTGAAACATGTCGGTGTAGAACTTGCGAAATTCTCCTTTGATGTAGGGAGGGATTTCTTGGTCGCTCGGCAGCTTGGGATTGCGATAGTTCGTCACTTCGACGCGATACTGCTTGGTCAGAAAGTAGATCAATAAATCCTGCGGCCCATCGGCGTTTATCATGCCCAAGCGGATCGGCAGCATGAAGCGCGACGACTCAAAAGCGAACTGCAACGGACGCAGCGAGGTGTAGCCTGACCGCGCGCGTTCTTGCAGATTCACCTTGGCAACGAAGAACTTCATGTCACTGCGAATGTACGGAGCCAACGCCTGCGACGCGCCACGCGGAATGTTGTAGCTATTCTCCCGGAGCCAGGTTTCCAGGCCCGAAGACTCGGTGGCCGAGAGAACGACAATGTCATATTCACCGACGGTATACTCGGCTTCAATGGTGACTCCCAGCGATTTTGCTTCATCGCGGCGCTTCTCCATCGGAGCTGCCGCGGGTGCTGTCGCTCGAGCAGCCATTTCCCCCATCAGTATCACCTGACACGGATCAGGATCGTGATACTCCACCAACCGCGGAGCCGAGTAGGCATCGAGATGCTCGACGACTTTGGGATCAATGACGCGCACCATCTCCTTCTCCAGCACGACCGGCACCGGTACGACGATGGCGAACTCTTTCGGATCTCCTCGATAATTATTGACCATGGTGAGGACTGTTTGGTTTTCATCGCGGGCCACCACGACTTGAGACGCGGAGTTGTACATCGTGGCATCGGCGCGCGAGACATAAAATCCACAGAACGCATGGCCAGGAACAGGTCGAAGCAACAACAAACCCAAGGACAACAATGAGAGACGAGCAAACAATCGTTTCACGGCGAATTCCTCCTTCTTCACGGGGTAAATGGTGAACTGCAAGCGTGGCTGAAGCCAATCAAACAACGGCACGAGCGGGGCCGAGAATAACAAGGCCCACAGAAATGTGTCTTTCCAGTACCATTCCGACAGCAGCAGGCTGACGAGCGCGACGATGGCGGCATGCGCGATGCGGCCCCATCGTTGTTGCGGCGTCGTTTTGGGGTCAGTGATCATATAGAAGGTGAACAACCACAGCGCGCCATTCGAGAAGCGGTGCGCGAACAGGTCGAGGAGATGCGGGTAGCCGTAGTAGCTCAACCGGCCCAGTTCAAGCAGTGCGCTACTGCCGAGAAATGCCAGCGCGCTGTCGAGTCGCCCAGCGCGCAACACAACCAGAATCCCCAGCCCACCCAATGCCAGTGGCATGGCCGCGAGATGTCCCCACTGACCGGAAGACACCCACCCTGGCAGCAAGACCGTGCCGATCAGAACCGCGAAATTGGTCGGATTGAGCCAGTGTTGGCCACGAACACGAATCAGATATTTGCTGGCGACGGCGAGCATAATAATAACCGGATAGGTCCAGAAGGTCGTCGAGCGAAACAGCAATAACACACTTAAGGCGCTGATGAACGCGCTCAATGGTCGTGCCGTGCGCGCGGTCCGCGTGAGCGCCGCGCAGCCGTATTCGCTCAGCACTCCGGTGACCAGTGTCACGGCGATGATCGTCGCATCAAGCGGAAAGTCCAGCGCATGGACGCCGAACAACAAGACACTACCGAGGACCAGGGCCTGCCACACACGTGCATCGTGGAGCGTCATTGATCACCTCCTAGTGCGTTGGGTGAGGGGGGAGGAAGCGCCAACGCTTTTTCTATTGGATAGGTTGGATACCGTTGCTTGAAGGCTTTGAGATTCGCTTCGGCTTCGACCAGGTTGCCCGCATGGCGCAACTTTTTGATCTTGGCGATCCACTCTTGCGGCGACACATCACTGGACGACAACGCCTCTTTCTTCGCTTCTTCAGCTTTGCGCTCCTCCTGTGGGGCCGGTGCGCTCAGAATCGTGGATTCAGGCACCTGGGGGGATACCGCGACCGCTCTTTCTTCCGCACGCCGCACTGGGGCTTGCCTGCGTGATGCGACATCCTCTCCGACCCTTTGCCGGTCGGCTGGAGCGGACTGGGCCATGCCTAATGCTGGCTGGGGAGCCGGAGAAGCTGGTGGTTCCGAGGCTGTCATTTTTTCAAGTGACTCCCTTAATGGAGGCTCCGCAGCTGGAGCTTCTTGCCGATACACTGGTTCCTGCTCACGCCGTTTCGCGAGAGTCTCGTCTCGGGCATCCGCACGGGCATCACTGGACGAACGCGGAGCCGCGGCAGAGGGTTTCGCAACCACGGGCGGTAACGTCATCTCATGTCGCAGGGATCGCGCGACTCCGATAGTGATCACCAACGCCGCCGCGAGCGAGAGTGGAACAGTCCATTTCCGTGACGCCAGAAAAAATACTCGGCGCGGTTTCTGGCGCGTGGCTTGACGCGCGGCATCAATAAGCGCGGCATCGAGACCTGGTGGCGGCATCTCCGTGGTCGTCTCTTGATACAACCGCGAGAGCTGTTCTTCCCCTGGGAGCAGATCGGTCATGGGAGGATGCGGGCGTTTTTCGTCGTTCATACGACCTCCACGAGCCCGCGCCGTAGTCGATTGATGGCATAGCGGAGGCGACTCTTGGCTGTCTCGTGCTCCACTCCGGTGGTCATGGCGATTTCTTCGATACTCATGCCTGCTTCTTCCCGGAGAAGGAAGGCTTCGCGTTGCACTTCCGGTAAGGCACGAATCAATTCCATGAGGCGTGTCACCAGGGTACGAGTATGAAGTTGGTTTTCCGGTGTGTCCGTTTCACTCAACGGGAGGTCTTCCACCGCTGGTCCAGTCCCATCGTCCCACATCCCCGGACCTCCCCGCTGGCGGCGGTAGGAATCAATGAGACGGTGATGGGCGATGCGATAGAGATAGGTGGAGAACTTTGCTTGGACCATGTACTGCTCGCGTGAACGAACGATATTGAGCCACACCTCTTGAAACAATTCTTCGGCGACCGTGGGAAAACCACAATGGCGCAGCAGGTAGCGATACAATGGCCCTTTGTGGCGCTCATACAGCAGCGCGAACGCCTCCGCATCGCCATCGCGGTAGCGAAGCATCAAGGTTTCATCCGGGACGGCAAGAGTCATCTCGGACGGTACTGTAGCAGGCTGAAACCGAGCGGACACGGCCACGAGTTACACTTCCTTCACCTGGGCCAACCGACTCTCGGCCCCTGGGTCGCGTTTCTAACAGTGCTATAAACGCAACCGCGCGGGTTTCGGGTTAAAATCAATTACTGAATTTTCAATAATTAATGTTCATATGGTCATATCCGTGATTCCTGTAAGATAAGCCGTATATGAGACCATATGGAACATCCAAACAACTTACCCGTCGACGCCAGCGTGCCCTCGACTTAT
>JABFSC010000227.1 GCA_013140885.1 Deltaproteobacteria bacterium
GTCAGCACGCAGGTCCTCATCGCGAAAACAGCGGACAATCTGGAAATACTTGTCGAAGCCACCCACCATCAGCAGTTGCTTGAACAGTTGCGGCGATTGCGGCAAGGCGTAGAACGATCCAGGGTTGACGCGACTGGGCACCAGATAATCGCGCGCGCCTTCCGGCGTGCTGCGCGTCAAGAATGGCGTCTCGACCTCAAGGAACCCCTCGCTATCGAGATAATCGCGCACGTTTTTCGCCAAGCGATGGCGTAACAGCAGATTGGCGTACATCTGCGGGCGACGAAGATCGAGATAGCGATAGCGCAGCCGCGCGTTCTCGCTGGGCATGGTTTCCGTATCAATGGGAAACGGCACCGTGCGCGAGGGGTTCAGTACGCGGAGTTCCGCGACTTGCAGCTCTACCGCGCCAGTGGGGAAATTCGGATTCACCGTTTCGGGCGAGCGGTTCATCAAGGTCCCGCGCACGGCGAGCACATATTCCATGCGAATATCCTTGGCCGCCGTGTGGGACACTTCGTCGATTTGCGGATTGAAGACGATTTGCACGATGCCGGTGCGGTCGCGGAGATCAATGAACGTCACGCCGCCATGATCGCGGCGCGCGTGCACCCAGCCCATCACAATCAGTTCTTGCCCGACTTGGGCCGGTCGTGGGTCGCCACAATAACAACTTCGTTGCCAGTTTCCTAACAGTTCCATAGACAATTGCTTTCCAGGGTCAGTGTAGAATTTTTCGCCGCGCGAGGCGGCGAAAGATGACGTTGGGAGTTCTGCTTCAGATAGGGATTCGCGCGCACGATCTTGTGGCCAGCGACTGAGGGCCTCCGCCTAAACGTCGGACGCACGAATTGCCTTCATCATATCCTGAGCGGACGCGGATAAGTCCACCGCCAATGAGCGGTCGGTCTTGGTTTGCATATCGCGCACAGTGCCCTTGCCAGCGGTGATCTCGTTCTCACCGAGAATGAGCACATAAGGAACGGCGAGCTTGTCCGCCCGCCGCATTTGCGCCTTGAGGCTGCGGCGCCCGCTTTCCAGTTCGATGCGGTATCCGTCTTGTCGCAAGCGGCGAGCCACCGCGAACGCTTGGTTTTCGGCGACTTCCCCCATGGGCGCGATGAACATGTCGGGAGCCTCGGCGTTTTGTCGCTCTTGCGCCTGCAGCAACATGGCGAGCCGTTCCACGCCAATGGCGAAACCAATGCCGGGAATCGCGGGTCCACCCATTTGTTCGACGAGCCCGTCGTAGCGACCACCGCCGCAGACCGCGTTTTGCGAACCAAGCCCCAGCGCGAGCACTTCAAACGAGGTGCGACAATAGTAGTCGAGCCCGCGCACGAGTCTGGGATTGACGGTGATTTTCACCCGCTCGTTGTGAAGCAGGGTTTGCACCTGTCCGAAATGCTGGCGGCAGGGGTCACAGAGGAAATCCGCCAGGATCGGCGCGTCGATAGTCGCGTGCCGACACCCTTCCTCCTTGCAGTCGAGTATGCGTAACGGGTTGCGCTGTAACCGGCCATGACAGTTTTCACAGAGCGCCGCGAACTTGCTTTCACCAAAGGTACGCAGGCGTTCACGATACCGCGGGCGGCAGGTCGCGCAGCCCAGCGAGTTGACGTCAATGGACACGTCAAGCCGCAACGCGGTGAAAAAATCGTTCAGCATTAACAAGAGTTCCGCGTCAATGAGCGCATCGTCCCGGCCCAGAATCTCCGCGCCAATTTGGTGGAACTGGCGATAGCGTCCTTTCTGGGGTCGCTCGCGACGGAACATCGGCCCGATGTAGAACAGCTTCGAGACCGGCTCTTTTTGATGGAGACTGTGCTCAATATAGGCGCGAATGACCGACGCGGTCCCTTCCGGGCGGAGTGTGAGGGACGAGTCATCGCGGTCAGTGAAGGTATACATCTCCTTCTCCACGATGTCGGTGGTCTCACCAATCGCGCGCGCGAATAACTCGGTCTTTTCTAAAAGGGGAAGAATGATCTCGGAAAATCCGTAAGTGGAGAATGACGCGCGGGCCTGGGAGGTCAACACCTGCCACAATCCGCTTTCGTCGGGAAGAATGTCACGAAACCCTCTGATCGCCGTAATTTTCATACCTGCCTCATAAAGAGGAGGCATTGTGGCAGAGGGAACTGAGGCAATCAATGTGGATACCGAGCGCAGGGGGAATGGCGGCATGGCGAGAGCAGGAACAAGAGGCGACGGTGTCACCCCAGTCCCCCTACGATAGCGAAGGAGGGAGCCGATTATGGTTTATCAAGGGGATCGATGATCTTCGAGGTGTTGTCGATATCGCGTTCCCATTGCAGCGTGCTCAATTGCGTTTTAATGCGGGCGATGAGGTCGCGCGTATTGACCGGCTTCACCATGAACTCACTGACCCCCAGCGACATGCCGGCCGTGCGTGTGGCCATGTCATCTTTCGCGGTCAGTAAGATCACCGGAGGAGGAGACGGCAGCTCCTTGAGGCGTTTACAGACTTCGAGTCCGTCCATTTCCGGCATCATCACGTCGAGCACGATGACGTCGACCGCATGAGTCCGGACGATATCGAGGCACTCCTGCCCACTATAGGCTCTCAGTGCGGTAATTTCGTTATGGGTCAGCAGACGAGCCACAATATCCACCGCGTCTTTGTTGTCATCGACAACAAGCACAGTGGCGGAGGACGTGGTGGTGGACGACCGTGCTGTATCTGTGGGCATGGCGAAATCTCCTACGAAGCAAGGATGTCATTGGTGGACTCAGGGGACGACATCAACGTACCGAAATTCTTTTTACGGCGCAGTTTTGCCACCAACGTGGTGCGCTTGAGCCCAAGCATGTGCGCCGCAGCGGTTCTGTTGCCATTCGTCCGTCTGAGCGCTTCATCAATCAAGCGGCCTTCAAACTGTTCGAGGACCTCGCGGAGATTGACCTCCCCGTCATCATTCAACGGCGGATGCGGCAGTTTTTTCTCGGAAATGAAGGACCGAACATGGGAAGGAATATCTTCCGGACCAATACGTCCGTTATCACTGAGGACGACCATCCGCTCAATGAGGTTTTCCACTTCACGCACATTTCCCGGCCAGTCATATTCCCACAAATAGACCATCGCTTCATCGGAAATTTCGAGCGGGGAACTATATTTCTGACTATTCTTTTCAAGAAAATGGCGCACGAGCAGCGGAATGTCCGACCGCCGCGCACGGAGGGGGGGCAGGTGAATGGGAATGACTTGCAGACGATAGAAAAGGTCTTCACGAAAGGTCCCCTTTTCGACTTCACGCGCGAGGTCTTTGTTGGTGGCCGTGATGACACGCACGTTGATTGCTGTCGAGCGATCCGCCCCCACCGGTCGGACTTCGCGATTTTGTAACACGCGGAGCAGTTTCGCCTGTAAGCTGACCGCCATTTCGCCGATCTCGTCAAGGAAAATCGTGCCGCCATCGGCGAAGAGAAACATGCCGACCCGTGACGAGACCGCCCCACTAAAAGCGCCACGGGTATGACCGAAAAGTTCGCTTTCCAGGAGGTCTTCGGGAAGGGCGGCGCAGTTGATGGGGACAAACGGCTGAGAAGCGCGCGACCCTAAGTTGTGAATGGATCGAGCGACGAGCTCTTTTCCGGTACCACTTTCCCCAGTGATGAGAACAGTCGCGTCCGAGTTCGCGACGCGACGAACCATCCCATAGATTTTTTGCATCAACGGGTGATCGCCAACAAAGAGCGAAGGGATATTGGTGGATGACATACTCATACTCGAATACCTGAACAGGTCGTGATTTTCACTACGCCGCCTCTTGTGATGCGGCGCACTCTGCGTAAGAAGGTGGTACAAGAAGGCGATTTTCTTGGCGTAACAAGAGCCTTTCTGTGCGCATACGGTTGTTCACTGCCGCCAATAATATGACACCCTACCACGGTGCCCGGGAAAAGACAAATAGGATTTTTCACTCGCTGTAGACCTCGATAGGAAACCTTCTCGTTCATTCTCCCGTATGGTTTTAACCGTGACTTTTGGAGACTTCAGGTGATGTCCCCAAGTTCTGGGTGAGCTTGAGAAGCGCAAAAAGTCTCGCTTTCTCAACGGCTCCGCGACAATCGGGTAAAACACAAATCCGTTAAAGATTTGATGCCGACTAGGCGATACATACCAAACGAGGGGCGCTTCCCCACCCGTGTTCCTGGAAAGCTATGACTTACATTCTTAGATATGTCATTTTTTTGCCATCGCGAAATATATGTATAAGTAGCTAATTTAACTTGTATTTTTCCTATCGTACTTCATTGTCCCTCTTTTCGTTATTTTTTTGACTGCGGGTAAACCTCAATCAAAATCTCTCTAACCTCTTGGAACTCCTCCATAATCAACCTATTTCGCGAGAAACATGAATTAAAGATTTTGTGGCATAGCGATTGCTCTCCTGAAGTTTCGTGTGATGGGAAAATTAACAATGAATACGGGGGTAATCGGGATGGAATCAGCAGCAACAAAAACAGAGAAACTAACAAAGAGCGGCAACGTGATTGCGTTGCCTGGCCGCAAAACGAGAAAGAACACTCTGCGTGGTGGGAGTTCCGGCAAATCTCAGGCGCGCAAGCCGCTCAAGACAAAGAATGCGGATAAGGCTGCTGTTCTAGCCCCGATCGTTGAAATTGATGCGTTGCAGACCCTGAAGCAGCGGCAAGAAGAAATTCTTGATGTTCACATGCCGTTAGTTCGCCTCGTCGCGGAACGGATCCACCGTCGTCTGCCCCCTGGTGTCGATCTGGCCTCCCTGATCAATTCTGGCATTGTCGGGTTGCTCGAAGCCGCTCAGCGATACGACTCGCACCGCGGCGTTGCCTTCCAAACTTACGCGCGCTACCGCATTCAGGGTGAGATCATGGAGTACCTCCGCTCTCTGGACTGGGTGAGCCGCTCCGTTCGTTCTTGGGGACGAAAGATGGCGGTTGCACGCACGCGCCTCGCGGGCCGGTTAGGGAGAGAAGCCTCGGCGGATGAAATGGCGTCGGAACTTGGGGTCGCACTGACCGAATACTACCGAGTTGACCAGAAGGTTAGCGAAGCCTCCCTCTTAAGCCTTGAAGATTTGACGTCCGCCTCGGAAGAGGAATGGCGGAAAACACAGGATGACTTCAGTATGCGTTCGAGCCAAGACCCTTTTGCCTCGGTTGAAGGGAAAGAACTCGTCGAGAAATTAGCGGAATCGATTGAAACCCTGTCGGAACGAGAGCGTATGATCGTGACGCTCTACTACTACGAAGAACTCACGCTCCGGGAAATTGGTGAGATTCTGAATTTGACGGAAGGCCGCATCTGCCAGATTCACGCACAAGCTGTTGTTCGTCTCCAGCGTGCCCTTGGGGTGAACGAAACCCTGCGCCACGCGGCCTAAATTCCCATCTTCTTCCGCCTGCATAATGGCGGACCCCCGATTATAATTCCAGCACAAAGCCAGCAGCGCGGTGATCCCCACCGCGCTGCTGGCTTTGTGCTGGAGTCTCTTCTTGCTATTGCTCCCCGCAATGCCAACCCCCACGTCGGCGATACCGGCCCACGGTGCTGAGGTGCTCTTCTCTTTTATTGATTGTCCTTGCTCATAAAGGGGTCCTCACTTGGCCGCCACCGCGGACTCCCTGCTCGGCGCTAGGGGCTGCTGTCGCGATGTTCCAGAGAGACGGAATTTTCTTAAAGACTCCTGCTTATCTGCCGAAAAGAATATACAGAGACGGTGATGTCAGTGGTTATGGCTCCCAAACATGATGCTCGAGCATGCTCCTTCCGTCATGCCAGACTCTGCTGGGGAAGGGGCCTCGCAAGGACGATGAAAGAAAGGGACCTTTCACGAGGGATTTTTATTCACGACGAAGTCGTCCTTTTTCCGCTCTCTTGCCTCCTCATAGATTACCTGAACTCATACCTATTCTTCTTCTACATCGAGGATTCACTTGCGCAACGAAAAAATAAACCGCATTCGCGAGCAGATAGCGCAGCGCACGTATGACGTGCCTGCCGAGGAAGTGGCAAAGGCGCTCCTCCAGACCGATCGGTTCTTTCTGTCCCGAGGAGCAAAAAAGGGACTCCGGACCCCTCAAGCTTCTCGCAAAAAAGGAGAACTGCCCAAATGAACACTGCAGCACGTCAGGCAAAAATTAGTCGATTGAAAGAGCAAATCAATCAAGGACTGTACCGCGTCGATGCTCGATCCGTGGCGAAAGCCATCCTTCTTTCTGAACGATGGAACCATCGCCTTGTGCCTGTGACTGGTGCCGTCCATGTCCAGCGGAGACTGGTGGAACGCCGGAGTCCCCCGTATAGTCGTCACGGGCGAAGCGAGCGACGACTACGTGTGGCGGCTCCCCTGCAAGAACGAAAGCTCGTGCTGTGTCGTACCGGCGAGGCACGGGCCTTACTGTGTTAGCACCCTCCCACGGGCTGTTTCTGGTGTCCCCTCTTGAGGAGCAAGAAACGACCTGACGTGGAACTCCCGGCCATCACTGACAAGCGTGATCGCGCCCTGCTCATCCGTCCGCAGAAACTTCCCGCCCTGTTGTTCATAGCGGCGGACCACCTCCGGCGCGGGAAAATGGAAGCGATTGAGAAATCCCAGTGAGGCCACGGCAACACTGGGCGCGGTCGCCCGCACAAAAGCTGAGGTGCTTGAGGTGCGGCTTCCGTGATGTGGCACTTTGACGATCTCGCTCGCGAGCGCATCGTGCGCCGCGAGCAGCATGGCCTCTCCCTCCGCTTCAATATCCCCAGTGAACAACACATCAACCGAACCGTAACTCAGACGCAGAACAAGCGACGCGTTATTGGGATTGAGCCCCGTGTGTTCGCACGGCGGGTGCAGCACCTGAATCCGCACCTTGTCGAGTGTGATGGGCCGCATCTCGCGACACAGCACGCGAGAGCGCACCCCACTCTTTGTTAACGCGGCCTGAAGACGCGGAAATTTGCCACTTTGCGTGACTTCGCCATTCGACCAGAATTCACGCGGCGCGAAATGTTCGGTCAGATAGGTCAGTCCACCATAATGATCGAGTTGGGGGTGACTGAGGACCAGCATATCGACGCGCTGAATCTTGCGGCTCCACAGAAACGGCGCGAGCAATGCTTCCCCCGCGTCAAAGTTCTCACTCGCGAATCCCCCGCCGTCGATCACCATCACCTGTGAATTCGGTAATTCGACCACGGCGGCATCGCCTTGTCCTACGTCGAGAAAGGTGATGCGTAACTCGTCGTGATACAAGCGGTGCCACCACCAGCTCGCGACATCCAGCAGCAGGAGGCCAACCAAGAGATGCGGCAGAAAGCGGGATGGCGCGTGTAGTTGGCGGAGCGCCGCGCGGAAGAACACGCAGGACAGCAGCCCATACAAGAGCAGCAACTCGAACAGATTGGGGGTCACGGTTCGCACCGCGGCGTAGGGAAAAGCAGCGAGCCATTCCGCGGTCCAGATGCCGAGGCGAATGACCACACCAGCGGACCCAACAAGCACCGACGCGATCCCAGAGTGGAGAAAGACGAACCCTGCGGCCAGCAGGCCAAGGATCACCGCCGCGCTCCCCAGCAGCGGGACGACGACCGCATTGGCCACGAGGCCAAGCAGTGAAACTTGGTTAAAGTAGGCGGCGGTGAGCGGCAGCGTTCCCAGCAATGCCCCTACGGAAATCGCCAGATAGGTGCCTCCCCAACGGAGAAGTCGTTCGCGCCAGGACGGTGGACCGGCATCCGGTGCGCGTCCTTTGTCCCACCACTCGGTAAACCTCTGGGTGGCGAGAAACAGACTGAGGACCGAAACAAATGAAAGCTGAAACGACACATCAAGAAAAGCGCCGGGCCAGAGGACTGAAATCAACAGCGCGGCGAACGCGAGGCTGCGATAGGTTTCGCCTTGTCGCCCGATGAGCGTGGCGAACAGATAGGTGAGCACCATCAGTACCGAGCGCCAGGTGGCCACGTTGCCACCTGAGATGCTGGCGTAGAGCAGGACCGGTGGGATCGCGAGCACGGAGGCGAGCACGGGGGCGGTGAACCGTAACAGCAACGTGGGGCTCCAGCTCACGACCCACCACCAAAAGCCATACGCTGTCATGGCGACCAAGCTAATGTGGAGACCAGAAATCGAGAGCACATGGGCGACCCCGGTACGGGAAAAGGTGTCGCGTAAGTCTTCCGTCAGGAATCGCTCGTCGCCGATAATCAGGGCTTGCAGGACGGCGGCGGCGTTCGTCTCCAGGTGCGCGGCGAAAAACTTACTAATCGTGTGACGGACCTGTTCCACTTGGACCCACAGGGCGCTGCCTTCAGTGCCCACGCGCTGGACATCCGTATCGTTCCACAGAAACGCGGAGAGAAAGATGTGCTGCCGGGCCAAGTAGCCCGCATAGTCAAAAGCGCCTGGCGTATGAAAATTGCGCGGTTGGCGCAGGTTCAAGGTGAGGCGCAACACATTGCCGTAGTGCCACGAGTCCGACAGGGTACGCACGGTAATCAGCACCTTGCCCGTGGCGGGTCGCCACTCGTTGTTCTCCCACACGCGCAGGGCTTCCACATACAGGCGGCCACGGTGCGGCGCGTGCTCAGGGGCGCGGAAGAGCCATCCTTCAATTGTCACTTTTTGTGGCAGCGCGAGCTGGCGGAGATGAGCGGAGGCGAATTGTGGATGGAGCACTTGCCAGAATTGGCCATTGGCGAAGGCAAAGAGGATGAGGAGACCACCTCCCAGCACTCCAGCCCGCCATCCGTGAGACCACCAGAGTCCACCGATCAGCAAGAGCCCGCCGCCAACCCACCACGAACCAAGAACGGACCACCCCCACGCCGCGCACAGTGCTCCGCTGAGGTAGACGGTCATCAACAAGAAAAGGAGCGCATGTTGTGGAAAGGAAAAGGCGCGGGAGCGAAGAGCAGCAAGGACAGCCGTGATTCGAGCGCGGAAAGGCAATGGCATGAAGTTAGAAGGATCCGAAAGTTCCCTCTCCCGGCTGGGAGAGGGCTAGGGTGAGGGGGATCAAGTGAATTTTCCTTTATTTCATCCGGCAGTGACGGTTGTCTCCGCGACTTCAGCGGCAGGAGTCGCGCCCTGCTCACTCCAACGACGAATGGCCGCCGCCGTTGCTTGAGTGATCCCCGCGACGCGGACTAACTCTTCGAGCGTTGCCCCGCGCACTCTGGTGAGACTGCCGAAATGGCGGAGCAGCGCCTTGCGACGTGAGGGGCCAACGCCAGGAATCGTATCCAGCGGTGAGCCCAATTGTTCCTTGGCCCGCAGTTGGCGATGGTAGGTAATCGCGAACCGATGCGCTTCATCCCGCAGCCGTTGCAGCAGAAACAGCGCGGTTGAATTGGGCAGCAGCACGACCGGGTTCTTACGACCAGGAAGAAAAACTCGTTCCGCCGAGTGGTCCACCTCCTCGGCGAAGGGGTCACGCTCGGTGCGCATCTTGGCCAGCCCGATAACATCCACCTCAGTAATGCCAAGTTCCTGTAAGACCGCGACGGCAACCCCCAGTTGTCCTTTGCCACCATCGACCATCAGCAGGTCGGGCAGGTCATGTTCTTCCAGCGCCCGCGTATACCGTCGCGTGAGCACCTCGTACATCATGGCGAAGTCATCCGCGCCCTCCACGGTCTTGATGCGAAAGCGTCGATAGCGGTTCTTGTCCGGCTCGCCTTCGTCGAACACCACCATGGAGCCGACCGCGAGGTTGCCTTGGATATTGGAGATGTCGAAACACTCGATCCGCTTGGGCGCGTTGCGCAGATGCAAGGCACGCCGCAGGGTCTCCACGGTTTTGGCTTTCTGCTCCTCGCCGCGACGTTTCTCGGTGAAGCTATGGCGCGCGTTCTCGTGGGCCATCTCGACCAGACGCACCTTGTCACCCCGTTGCGGACACAGCACTGACACTTTCTTGCCTTTGCGCTCACTCAGCAGCTCTTCCCGCACGCTCGCGTCTTCCAGGAGCAGCGGCAAAATCAGTTCATCGGGAATGAACCGCTCGCCTTGGTAAAATTGGGGCAGCAGTTCGCCGAGCACTTCCTCGTCAGGAAACTCGTGGTCGTCAAAACTGTAACTTTGCCCGCCCACGAGTTTGCCAGCGCGAACGAACAGGACTTGTACTTCAATCGATCCACCTTCGCGATACAGGCCGAAAATGTCTTGATCGTAGCCCAGGGGTGTGGCGACTTGTTGTTTCTCGCCGGTCTGCGTGATCGCGCGCAATTGATCGCGCAGCTTGGCCGCTTCCTCAAAGCGCAGTTCCTCCGCCGCCGTGTGCATGCGCGTGGTGAGCTGGCTCACGACCTCGGTGTTCTTTCCTTCCAACAGGAGCAACGCGTTCTTGAGATGATGGCGATATTCTTCGGGATCGACTGGCAGGGTACAGGGACCCAGACAGCGGTGCATTTGATATTCGAGGCAGGGGCGGGTGCGATTGCGGAACACGGTATCGGAGCAGGTGCGCAACGGAAACGCCTTGCGGATCAACTCGACGGTATCCTGAACCGCGGTGCTCGAATGAAACGGGCCAAGGTATTTGCTGCCGTCTTTGAGAATCCGCCGCGTCAAGAAAATCCGCGGCCAGGGTTCGTGGGTGGTGACTTTGACATGCCAATAGGATTTGTCGTCCTTGAGGCGGATATTGTACCGAGGCCAGTGTTGTTTGATAAGCGTGTTTTCGAGCAGCAGTGCTTCCTTCTCGCTACTGGTCATCAGCACTTCAACATCGGCGAGCTGGGCTAGCAGGAAGCGAATCTGCGCTCGGCCATCACCGCCACGGGCATATTGGCGCACGCGGGCGCGTAGATTCTTCGCTTTGCCCACATAGATGATGGTGCCTTTGGCGTCCTTGAACAGATACACGCCAGGCGTGGTGGGCAAGAGGCCCAGCTTCTCCTCGAAGGCGAGTGCGACGGTTTCAGATTCCACAGTCGGGTATCTTAGCACTGCCGCGGATGGAAGCACGACGGCCTCACGCAACGGCCTTGCACGTAATACCTGTCCCTGTCCCTGTTTTTCTATTTTTGCCTTTTGCCTTTTGCCTTTCCCGATTTCCCATCCTACCTTTGACAGTGAATTAGGGCTCGGCTACGGTGCTTCTCTGTTAAGGACAAAAGGCCACCCCTTCTTTCGTAACTGACACACCATCGTTTTTCTAACCGGACCGTTTTCTTTCCAAAGGAACCCCTCTCATGTTGTTACGCTCTCGCTTTGTTGTGAGTACGCTGTGCGCGTTGTGCACGGCCATGCTTTTTTCCTCTAGAGTCGATGCCCGCACCATGTTTCTTGATAACCCGATCCGCCTGCCGTTTTCAGGATTCGCCTCTTCGCTTGCGATGGTGGGCGATATCGATGGCGATGGGGCTCCTGATTTTCTCGTGGGAGCGTACAACCACCGCTGGAACAATAATGACCGTCAAGGCCGCGCCTTTACCTTTAGTGGAGCCACGGGCAAGCTCCTCTTCACGATTGACAACCCGGCCCCACAAGTGGAAGCCGCATTCGGGTTTTCCGTTGCCGGAGCGGGCGATGTGAATAAGGATGGCACTCCCGATCTGCTGGTCGGCGCGCTGGGTCAAGAAGAACGCGGCAAAGCCTTTGTCTTCAGCGGCAAGGATGGTAAACTCGTGTACTCCCTCCAACCCCCGAAGCTGCAAAACGGAGCTGGATTTGGGTGGGCGTCGGCCTCGGTCGGAGACATCACTGGCGATGGGGTTTCTGATATGGCGATTGGCGCTTTTGCCCAGGAGAACATCGGCTACGTCTATCTGTTCAATGGCAGTGATGGCAAAATCCTGCGCACCATTGCTCCTCCGGCGGGCTGTCTCTCGTTTGGTTGGTCGCTGGACACCGCTGGGGATATTAACAAAGACGGCGTTGCCGACTTGATTATTGGGGCCCCTTACACCACGGTCGGTGAGAACACCGTCCAAGGGCGCGTCTTTGTGTTCAGTGGAAAAGACGACGCCCTCCTGATGACCTTGGAGCATCCTCAGCCCATGGCCGGAGCCGTGTTCGGGTGGCATGTGGTCGGGGTCGGAGATCAAGACAAGGATGGGGTGCCGGACTTCCTTATCGGGGCACCCTATCAAGATGTGAACAATGTGATCGCCCAGGGGTCCGCCTATGTCCTCAGCGGAGCCACCGGAAAATCGTTATTCACTCTGAAAAATCCCCTGCCCCGGCCGTATTCCGTTTTTGGCTATACCGTGACCGCCGGGCCCGATGTGAACCAAGATGGAGTGCCTGAACTGCTGGTGGGTGCCCCTTATCAATCGGTTGACCAATTTCACATTCAAGGCGAGGTCTTCCTTTTTAACGGGCGCGATGGACGGCATCTGACGACGTTCGATAATCCCTATCCGCATCAAGGGTCGAGCTTTGGCTACACCATCGCGTCACCTGGGGATATTAACGGCGACAAGATTCCCGACTTCGCGTTCGGCGCGTCCGGCCAAGGCATCATGGACAAGCCGTCGGTTGGCCGAGTGATGATCTTTCTCTCGCAACAATAAGGTGTATACCTACACCGTAACGGCTGAAGGGGTGCGGCCCGTGCCCGTCCCCACGGCTCTTCCACATCAAGGAGGCGGACATGGACTCAACCAAGTCGGTACTCACGATTTCTCACCAATACGGTAGCGGTGGCAGTCGCATCGCCCGCGAACTTGGGCGGCGCTTAGGCTGGTCAGTATGGGAGAAGGAGATCGTTCGCAAAATCGCCACCCAATATAAAGTGTCGGAAGAGTACCTCGACGCGAAAGATGAGCGGGTGGACTCGTTCATTGAGCGGATGGTCGGACTTTTTGGCATGGGCGGGTTTGAGTCCACGTATGAAATTCCCCCGCCGTTATGGTTGACCGACGCGCAACTGGCGCGCATGACCCGCACGATCATGGAAGAGGTCGCCACCGCCGGTAACGCGATCATCGTCGGTCGTGGGGGCAACCTGGTGCTGGCCAATCATCCACGTGCGTTGCATGTCTTCCTATGGGCGCCGCTGGAAGCGCGCATCGCGAAGGTGATGGAAGCCGAGAAGCTCTCTCACCATGACGCGGAACGTCGCATCGCTGGGATGGACAAATTGCGCACGGACTACGTCCACACGTTCTACCACACCTCATGGAACGACCTCACCCACTACCACCTCGTTATTGACTCTGGCGTCTGGGGCGAAGACAGCACGACAGACCTGCTCGCCTGGGCGTTGGAACATACAGCGTGAACGAAATTGGGGAGTGCGGAAGAAAAGACTCTCAGGTCCGCAATCCCCAATCCGCAATTCCCAATTAAGCCTTTCGATATGATGCGGTGCGTCACGTGGGTCATCGGGTTCGTGCTCTGTTGCTACACAAGCGCTAGTTTTGCCGAGCCGTCAAAAACCCTAACCCTGGAAGAAGCGGTCGAGACCGCGCTCACGCACCATCCCACCGTGCGGATTGGGACGACGGCGATTGAAGCCGCGCAAGCGCGTGTGCGGCAAGAGATCACAGGCTACCTGCCACGTGGGGCCTATACCTATTCCCTGTCACGGCAACAGCGACCCGTCACTTCGGCGGTCGGGGGCGTGCAGATTGGTGACGGCGGACAACAACGCACAGTCGCGCAAATTTTCAATTTTCACTCCACCAATTTCAGCATGAGCCAATTGCTGTTCGACTTTGGCTGCACGCTGGATAGCATTCGCGCGGCGAGCGCGTCGGTCGCTGCCAGTGCCGCCGATTTGGAGACCACGCGCCAAACTGTCATCGTCAACACCAAACAAGCCTATTACGGATTGCTCTCGTCACAACAGTTGCTTGGTGTGGCCGAGGAGACGGTGCGACAGAATCAAAAACATCTCGAAGACGCCCGGGCGCGGCACGAGGTGGGAATCGCCCCACGGTTCGATGTCACCCAAGCCCAGGTACAGGTTTCCACCGCCGAATTGGACCTGGTGACCGCGCGCAATAACGTCGCGCTTGGACAAGAAACCCTGCGCACGGCGATGGGGCTGACGGATTTCGCTGACTTCGTGCTTGTCGATATGCCAGCCCATCAGCCGGTCACGCTTGATGACGCCGAGATCGTGCAACAGGCGTATCGTTCGCGACCAGAGCTGCACAGTCTCCAGGCCCAGCAACAGGCCGCCACACGACGGGTGTCCGCCCTACGCAAGCAGATGCTCCCCATGATCTCCGGCAATGCGCAGTACAACTGGACGGGCCGCGCGCATCCGTTGCCGGAAGGATGGATCATTGGCGCGACCCTGACCGTGCCCTTGTTTGATGACTTTCTCACGGTCGCCCAAGTCAGCGAGGCCCAGGCCACCCTGCGGGGGCTCGAAGCGCAAGAGGAGGACCTGCGGCAACAAGTGACGCTTGATGTGCGTCGGAGTGTATTGGAGATGCGCCGCGCCGAGCAGAGTATCCGCGTGACTGAACAAATAGTGATTCAGGCACGGGAGAATCTTGAACTCGCCGAGGGGCGCTACAGCGCCGGCGTGGGGAACATTATCGAAGTGACGGATGCGCAGGTTTCCTTCTCCTCGGCGCGGGCGAACCGGATTCAAGCCGTGTACAGCTACAAGACCGCCCTCGCGCAGCTTGAACGCGCGCTGGGGAAGCGGCTCGACGAACCATTCGTCCCCCAGCCATGAAAAAGATCATTCTGCTTCTGCTG
>JABFSC010000028.1 GCA_013140885.1 Deltaproteobacteria bacterium
AGATCGTCCCTATCGCGAACAACTCACGATCCCGCCAGGCCGTCTGCGGATCGCCTGGACCACTACCCCAGCATCAGGCGAAAAGATCGACCCCGCGTGCGAGAAAGCCGTGCAGGACACCGTGCAACTGCTCCAGGATTTAGGACACACGGTGATGGAAGATCGCCCCCGGTATGATTGGGAAACGTTTCTGCAACAAGTGCATGTGCTCTGGACCGCCTACACCACGTATTCCGTTGACGGGCTGGCGAAAGCGTTGGGGCGCAAACCCGACCTCGACACGCTCGAAGCGGTGACGCTGGCGTGTTACGAGGACGGCAAGCGCTACACGGCGGTCGATCTGCTGAATGCGATGGACTATGGCAATCTGCTCTCGCGCCAAGTGGGCGCGTTTTTTCAGCACGTCGATGTCTTGGTCACGCCAACCATCGCGCGCCCTCCCGCTCCGCTGGGGGAATTGAATCAGAACCGCCAAGGGATGACCGCGATGGAATGGACACGGCAGGTCTTCAGCTACGTGCCGTTCACGCCGCTGTTCAACTCGACTGGTCAACCGGCGATCTCCTTGCCGTTACATTGGACCGCTGACGGCTTGCCTATTGGCGTGCAGTGCGTTGGCCGGTTTGGTGATGAAGCGACGCTCCTCCGTCTCGCGGCCCAGCTTGAGCATGCGCGCCCTTGGGCGGGAAGACGACCGCCGGTGCATGTTGGGGTGTGAGGTGGGTGAGCGGAGACCATCCCCTTCCTGCCCCTCACGCCATTCGCTAAAAGAGCGCATGCCAAACCTCCTCGAAATCAAGAACGCGACCGTCTATCGCGGTATCCACGAAGTTTTTAGCAATCTCTCCCTCGCCCTGCCACAGGGCTGTAACACCGCTATTCTGGGTCCTAACGGCGCGGGGAAATCCACCCTGCTCAAGTTGCTGGCGCGGGACCTGTATCCGGTCCAACGCGAAGACAGCTATGTCCGGCTCTTCGGCCAAGAGCGCTGGGACGTGTGGGAACTGCGGGCCCACTTCGGCATTGTGTCGCACGAATTGCAGCAGCAGTATCTCAGCACCACGCGCGGCGTGAACGTCATTCTGTCGGGCTATTACTCCAGCGTCGATCTGCCGTGGCATCAGCATCCGAGCGAGGAAGATCGCGACCGCGCCCAGCAGGTCATGCGGACTCTGGGCATCAGCGGACTGAGCACCCGTATCTTTGGCGAGATGTCCACCGGCGAACAACGGCGCTTTCTGCTGGGGCGCGCGCTCGTCAATAATCCCGATACGCTGGTGCTCGACGAGCCCACCAGCGGTCTCGATATTCACGCCTGCTTTCAATACCTCGACACGATTCGCGGACTGATGCACAAGGGAAAAACCGTGATCCTGGTCACGCACCACATTCACGAGATTCCGCCAGAGATCGAACAGATTGTGCTGATGAAGAATGGGCGGATACTCGCGCATGAGAAGAAGGAGCAACTGTTGACGGACGAGCGCCTCAGTCAGCTCTTCGATACACCGGTCAAACTCTTGCAACACAACGGGTTCTATCAAGCGCTGCCGGGGACGGCCTAATGTCGATGGCTGAAGAACTGAACACTTTGCCGGGTGCGGAGGTCCGCGAGCAGACGTCACTCTGGCTGCTGCAACGCCGGTGGTCTGACCCGACCCCGACCGCGACTCCGCATGTCGATGACATCACCGGGAATCGGCGATTGCGTATCCGCTGTCCTCGCTGCGCGTGGCAACCGCGTCAGCACGATCGCTGGTCGTGTCTCTGTGAGCACGTGTGGAACACGTTTGATACTGGCGGGGTGTGCCCTGCCTGCCGCAAGGTCTGGGAGCAGACCCAGTGCTTACGATGTCACGAGTTTTCCCCACATGACGCGTGGTATGTGTGGGATGACGACGAGAATGAAAAAGGGGGAAAAGGAAATCCCCAGTGAAAAAGATTGCCGGTGTCGTTATCGAGACCGTTCCGCGGCTCTCTCCGGCTACGCGGCCGGGGCAAAGTATTTGCCCATACGAATTAACAACCGTAGATCCCCTTCGACTTTCAGGCGACCATTGATGAAGGCTAACCCAAAAGGGTACGCTCCCGTGACAATGTTCAGATAATCGGTGGCGACAGCGGAGATCGTCACGTCTGGAGCGGCCACGGTCCCCTCTTCCACCGTGCACTCCCCGTGCTTGATCGTCACGGCGAACTGTCCACCGCCATCGCCGCTCAAGTTGAACTGGTAGACCGTGTTGGCCTCCTTGGCCACGTCTTTATTGAGGCTCAATGGCATCGCCTCGAATATCGGTTTCACACTGATGGTGTCGGCCACGGGAGGCTCCTTTCGCTACGGCTTCGGCCCATACTTCTTGTCGATAAACTGTCTAATGTCCGCAGGTGGGGTTCCGGTCATAAACAATGCGTGCGCATCCAGCGCCTCGTCCACGCAGTGGTTTCAACCAGCGCCGTGGTCATCGACAAAGCAATCCAACAAATTGCGATGCCCCATCGATTTGTCGCAGCCACAGTAACAAGTCACCCCAGCCAACACGTCGGGAATTTCCGCCGCCGCTTTGTAGGCTTCACGTACGCGCCCTTGATAGCGATCCGCCGGGAGTGGCGTGGGCAGCGTTGAGGGGATGGCTTTCGTCTCCGCTGGAGTCGTGGCCGGAGCTGGAGTGGGTGGTGCTGGGGAAGTTGGGTTTTTGCCAGGATCCGCCTGAAGCAGGGCGGAGACGCCCAAGATCAAGGGAAGGGTTGCGAGCCAGAGTTTTTTCATGCTGCCGGTTCCTTTCTTGGCGCTACCGTAGCATAGGATTTTGACCTCTCCCACCTGGTTGAGGTTGGGTGCTGTTCGCGTCGGGAAATGCCTCCACTTCACTCAGCACGCCGAAATGATCCGATGGCCATAACGTGCGACCATCAGGCAATTGGTGGGGAGTATTCAGAATGACCCGGCTGGAGCGCACGCTTCCGGGAAAGGCTTTGCCCGGCAGAAAGAAGACATAATCTACGCGGCGAAACACCGTGGGCGCGGTCGCTTCGACCCGCTGCCAGACAGTCAACCCCGGAGTCGTGGGATTCATCAGGCGAAACGTGTCGATCAGCCCCAGCTTTTGCGTGAGGTGCGTGATCGCCGGCGTATGCTCATGCGCGTTGAAATCCCCCAACAACAGCAGGGGCAACGAGTTTTGCTGTTGTTGGATCACGCTGGCGACCGCTTCGGCTTGGCACGTGTTTCCGGAAATATGAGTGGAACCGACGCGGAGCATTCCCCACGGAGTTTGGACATCGGCCGTAAGAAGAACACGGGGGTCGGTCCAGCGGCCACAGCGCGGCAAGTCATGCGCGGTCCATGAAACAATCGGAAACCGGCTGACAATGGCTGGCCCTTCGGTCAGGTTCATCACCCAAGCGGCAACGGCATTGGCGCGTTCACTGGTAAAGACGCGAAAACTCGCGGGAGCATAGACGTAATGAAATCCGAGTTGCGCGGCCAACCGTTGCGCCACGTTGCCTCGTGATCGCCCGGTCGAGGCTTCTTGGAGACCAAGAATATCGGGTTCAAGACGGCGGAGTTCCTTAACCACCATGCTCAAGCGTCGGTCGAGGTCCTGCGTCTCGCCAGTCAGCCCGGAGAACACGCCTCCGTGGAGCAAATTAAACGAGACACATTTGAGTGGAGGAGCGGGGTTGGCGTGCACGAGAGAACCACTTATGAGTAGAAAAAAGGTCAGCACCAGTACGAGGGTCCACATGCGCATTGTCCGTTATTGTCCGCATCACGTTAGAGCACTTCGACATTCATGGGGCTGCGCCGCGTAAACGCGAACAACGCCGCCGGACGGTGCGCTCCACGGCGCATTTTTCGTAACGGTTTGAGTAACCCTAACGCGAGCATCTTGCGACGAAAGTTGCGGCGATCAAACTGCTTATCCAAAATCACTTCATAAATCGTCTGCAGCTCACCCAACGTGAATTCCGGCGGCAGCAGACTGTAGACAATGTTGGTGTAGCTGAGCTTCGCCTGCAACCGTTGGTGGGCCGTGATCGCCATCGCGTTATGGTCATAGGCGAGTTCCGGCAACTCGCTCACCGGGAACCAGGCAATCTCGGCGTATTTGTCGCCACGAGTCAGTGCGTGCGCGCCCGGCGGCACCAGGGCGAAATAGGCCACCGCCACCGTATGCGCCGCCGGGTCGCGATGGACTTCACCAAATGTGTACAACTGTTCGAGATAGAGGTCCTGGACCCCCGTTTTTTCGTACAGCTCGCGGCGAGCGGCGGTATCGAGCGGCTCCCCAACCTGCACCAAGCCGCCCGGAAACGCCCATTGCCCCAGGAATGGCCCCTGCTTGATCTTGACGAGCAGCGTCTTGAGCGTCCCCGCCTCAATGGTGAAGAGCACCGCATCGACCGCGACTCGCGGATGGGGTTGCCGCTTGGTCTCACGTCGCCGCGTGGCCAATGAGGCTCTTGAGGTCATCGCCACGGCTACGCACTCAATTCCAGCATCCGGTTGAGCGACCGCTCCGCCCCGACCCGCACGTCTTCGGGAAGCGTAATCTCATAG
>JABFSC010000640.1 GCA_013140885.1 Deltaproteobacteria bacterium
GTGACCACTTTCCAGCAAGAGCTCCCCACGAATCCGATAAAGTTCCGGCGCGTAGACGTAGTGGGCTGGCTCGCGCACGGCGGCGAAGGCTTCCTCGACGCATTGTCGCCCTTTTTTGACCGCGCCGTTTTTTCCATGGACCTCCGCGAGTAACGCGCGGAAGTATGGATAGGCGATCGCCGAACCCGTGGTTTCGTAAGCGGCGAGGCCGTCCTGCATCTGTTGCAGTCCCGCTTTGACCTGCCCCTGAAGGGTGAGCGCCCAGCCTTGCAGAAACGTTCCTCCCGCGAGACCGTAGGCGAAGCCATGCTCGTGAGAGAGCGCGATCAGGGTTGTCGCTAATTCGTGGGTCTGTCGCGGGTTCCGTAGGGTTTGGTGCAGGATCGCCGCGTGGTAATAGGCGAGCATTAGTGTGTACGGATGGCGCTGGTCCGTGGCGAGGGTGAGCGCGGTCGTGCTGTGTTGTAACGCTTGGTCGGAATCTCCGAGCAGCAACAGCACGAGCGCGAAATGGGAGCGACAGATCACACCAGGGTCTTGTCCATAGAGGAGCGCATGCGCGCCATGTCGTTGCGGGTCGTAGATGTCCAGGCTGTGTTGCAAATGCGTGCGGGCCGCTTCGAGGTCACCAACGAGATACAACGTGTAGCCGAGCGCTCGATGGGCTTCGAGCAGGCTCTCGGCGGCATCTTCTCGTTGCGCCAATCGCGTGAGCTGTTCGGCCAGGTCACGCGCGGTCAAGAAGTCGGCCCGGACCATATAAAACGACCACAACCCCCGCAGGACCGGAAACAATTGGGCCGTGGTGTCGGTCTGTTGGCACAGGGCCCGCGCCCGCGCGTACGCGCGCTCCACCAATGGGGACGCATAGCCATGCAGGGCCGCGAGCGTGGTGCCCAAGGAACAGGACAAGGTGATTTCTTGCTGTTCTCGCTCCGTGCTTATCGGGACGGTTTTGAGCAGTTCGAGCGCGACGGTCAGATGACCGAGCGCCTCGCGATAGGCGTACTGGCGCAGGGCTTGTTCCGCCGCCGCGCGGCGATAGCGCAACGCGCGGGGGTAGTCGCGACCACGCTCGAAGTGCATGGCCAGCTCAGTCGCCACCTGATTCACCTGCGTTCCATAAGCGTGTTCGATTTGCTGCCCGATCCGCAGGTGCAGCGCGGCCCGCCGTCCTAATGGAATGCGGCCATAGAGCACTTGTTGATAGAGCGTGTGCACGAACCGATACTGGGTTGAGAGGGTGCCATCCGGCCACAGTGTTTCTCCGGCGGGGCGCAGGAAGTGCGCGTGGCGCGCGAGCTGCGTGCACTGATCTTCGATGGTGGCAACCTCGTGGGCCATGCTTGTCGCCAACACTGCGGCGGAGAATTGCTGGCCAGCGACACTGGCCACTTCCAGAAGCTGTTGGTGCTCTAGACTGAGGCGGTCGATTTGGGCTTCGATCATCTCCTGGAGGTTGGTGGGCACTTCTTCTCCGATACGATGGGGCTCTTCCTGAAGTTCCCACCGTCCCTCGCGGTGACGCAGGACGCCATGGCCGATGAGATACTCAATCATGTTGACCATGAAGAGCGGATTGCCCTCGGAGCGGTGATGAATCTCCGACGCCAGAGCTGGGACGAAGGCACTGAGCGGAAAACGACGCGCGAGATAGTCCTCGACCTCCGCCTTGTTCAGAAAATCGAGGGATATCTCCTCGCCCCGCCCATGGGAGATCAGTTCGTGCTTGAGCAACTTGAGCGGGTGGGTGCCGCCGCTTACCTCGTGCGGGCGATAGGTCGCGATCACGAACACGCGGGCGGCTTCGTGACGGCGGGCGAGGAGCGCCACGAGGTCAAGGGTGGCGTAGTCACTCCAGTGCACATCTTCAAGGATGAGCAGAAAGGGTTTCTCCACCGAGAATGCCTCAATGGCGTTCACCATCTCGCGGAGCATGTGGTCCTGGGAACCGCCGTGGGCTTCGCGCGGCAGGCGTTTGCGCTCCGCTGGGGGCAGCATGGACGGCAGGCGCGCGAGCCACGTTGGCGCATGGTGGCGTAGCGTGGTGATGAGCTGCTCGTGACCGGGGTGGCGACAGAGCCGATGCAAGGCATCAAGGACGGGGAGATAGGGTTCCCCGGTGCCATAGTGTTCGATGCACTGCCCGCGCGCGATCCAGCACGGCGCGGTGGCCTGGAGCGTGGCGAGGAAGGTCTCGACGAGCGCCGTTTTGCCAATGCCGGTTTCTCCCGTGAGAAACACCGTCCGTCGATCTCCCTGGAGCACGGCATGACTCCATTGGTGAAATCGCTCAAGGGTCGGGGCACGGCCGACGAAATGTGGGGTGGCTGTGGAGGGCGGCACGGGCAGCGGTGGTGGAGGCGCGTTCGTGGGGAGACGTAGGCGCTTCTCTCTCAGCGTGGGAGCGGGAGATTGTGAAGGGCGTTGCTGTTCTCCGTTGTGGGTGACGACGGGTGGGGACTGGAGCCGGTGAGCAATGGGGGGCGGAGCCGGCGTCGCCTCAAGCAGGGGCAGAGTGCCGATGAAGCGATAGCCCCGCCACGGAATCGTCTCGATAAACTCAGGCGTCCGCGCGAGATCGCCCAGCGTCTGTCGCAAGCGACGAATACACACCTTGAGGGCGGCATCGCTGACGTACACTTCGGGCCAGGCGGCGTTGAGGAGTTCTTCCTTGGTGACCAACTGGTCGCGGTGGTCCATCAGATAGCGCAGCACCGTGAAGGTTTTGGGCGTGAGCGGCACAACTTGTCTCCCTCTCCGGAGGCATTGATTGCCGAGGTCTAACCGCAGAGGCGAAGACATGGCGAGTTTCCTCCTCCCCCCTTAATGACGTTTGTTACCAAAATGTCACAACAAATTTACCGTTTTGTTGTGACTTTCCTTGCTCATTCTGGGTATTGGCTGAACAGGCTCGGAACGCAGGTGGCCTTATACCACCAAGCCGCGAGGACATACAAGAAAAAAATTTAACGCAAGCGGCTTTGTCACAAGTGACTGCGTCACAAGTGACTGCGTCACAAGTGACTGCGTCGCGAGCGACTTCGTCGGGCGCGCTAACGGCCAGACGAGCAAGGAGGGCATGTTATGAGGAGGACAAGCGCACGTGTCGTGGGAGGGCTGATCGTTGGAGCGTTGATGTGGCTGGGCGCGGTGCCAGACGCCAGAGCTTATTTCTTCGACGAACGGCGGGAGATGAGCTTATCGGGATTCGCGTATACACGGGGAACGCTAGCCTTGTCCGATGACAGTATCGGCAGCGGGAAGGGGCTCTACGAAACGGGCAACTTGGTTCAGCATCGCAACTTCGTCACTTTGGAATGGCGGCATAACATCAACCGGGCCGCGCGTGAGATGCCTACGGTCGGGCCGCTGTTCCAGTTCATGGGTCTTGATGGCTTTGATTATTATCTGAACCTGCGTGAGGCGTACGACGGGGTGTATAACTATGGCCCGCGCGGGATCAAGAACCAGCTCAAGGGTGGTGGCGGCACCAACTTTTGGGACAAGTATTATGGACGGCAGTTACCGAAGTATCCTTCCGAGCTCGTGCGCGTGAATAACCTCGCCTACATCACCAACATCAACTTCGCGGAGAAGCAAGTGAACCAGATCGCGCTCTTTGAGTGGTACTTCAACATCACCAAGGGGCCATTGTTCGTGCGCATTGGACGGCAGAACCTGTCGTGGGGTGAGACGGATGCGTTTCGGTTGCTGGACCAGATCAATCCGCTGGACAACTTCTTTGGCGGGTTCTTAGTGCCGTTGGACGAGCGGCGGGTACCACTGAGCATGCTGCGCGCGCAGTGGAGTTTTGGCACGGTCGGGCCGATCAACGACTTGACCTTGGAAGGATTTATCTCACCGGATCGACGCACGTCAGCCTACTACGGGTTGACGCCCAGTTTCTGGACACCGTACACGGTGACGTCGCCGGTGCATGTAGCCCGGACACCGTGTGGTGGGCCAGTGTTTGGGGCCAAGAGCCCAGGACCTCAGCAGGGCGGTGGCGATCAAGGGAATGGCGTGCCGTGCAGTGTGCGGGCGCAAGGGCCAAAAAGCAACTTATCCGACAGTCGTGGTGGTGGACGCCTCATCGGGACGATCCACGACTTTACCTTCTCCTTAGCCCACTACTACACGTGGCAAGATGGCCCAGTGTCCGCGGGTGCGGCCCTTTCGCCCACGGCCGCGCACATGGCGTGGGATATTGATGCGACGGGAACTTTATTCAATCGGATCACAGGGAAGAATGCCTTTGAGAAGAACGCGTCGGGACAGTATGTGAACAATCCCTGGGGCATCAATGATCCGGTGGTGAGTGCCGCCAATGGGCGCGGTGGACCGGGCGCGAATACCGGGGTGCCGGCGGTGCAAGAGCGCAACACGTGGGTGCCGATTCGCGAGAAACGGGTGCAGATCACGGGAGCGTCCTTGTCCTTTCCGGTGAACGCGCTGACGGGAATGTTCGTGGGGTCGGACAATCCGTTGTATTACATCTACACGACGTTCCGTGGGGAATTCGCGTACACCCGCAATGTGGGGTTTCGGTCTCCCATTCAAGATGGCTCGGTTTCCTACGGAGATGTGAATGGGAATGGGGTGCCGCGGTTTCAACGGTTTCTGACGTTGCCACTCGAACAAGCGGCGGTACGCGCGGAGCGGGCGGGGAATCTGGCCGAAGCTGAGGCGATTAGGAAAGACCCCCGCTACAATGCGACTTTTTTACCGGGGGGGTCGAACTCCAGCCAAGGCAATTGTACCGATGCTTCCGGGGTTCGCGGTTGTCGGTTAGGCCGATTCAAGAACCGGGATACGTGGGCGTTTAGCATCGGATTGGATCATAACCAGTGGATTCAGGCGCTCAACCCGGCCAATAGTTTCGTGTTTTCGGCGCAATTCTTTGTGTCGCATGTCCTCAACAACCGACGGGAGTATGACGAAAACCGACCCATTGGATGGGACAATGACCAATTGGCGGCGGGGCTGACGTATCGGGACATCGCGACGATTGGACCGAATCGGACCAATCCCAAGCTGCTCAACCGGATCGGTGGGCAGGGCGACCGCGGTTTCTCGTGCATCCAGCCTGGACAGGCCGGAGCACCGACTACACCGCAGTTTGCGCCGTGTAAGAAGCGACGGCTCTACGCGCTACAAGACTTTAACATGACCAACACGCTGTCGATTTCGACATCGTACTTAGGTGGCAATCTGCGACCGAGCTTCGTCTTCTTTTATGACTGGAATGGCTCGTGGTTGATGCAGCCAGGCTTCGACTGGAAGTTCTGGGACCCGTTCGCGGTCACCATGCGCTACAACTGGATTGATGGGAACTACGGTGCTGGGATTGGTGCATTCAAGACGAAAGACAGCATCTGGTTGGAGTTCCAGTATCTGCTCTACTAGGGACGATGGCTCGCTTCGCTCTCTGGCCTATGGCAAATGGCCTATGGCTGGAGTGTCCTGACCATGGAGTGAGCGTAGCGAACGAGCCATAAGCTATAGGCCATTTGCCTTTTCCTGTCGTTATGAAACGGAATCAAACCCTACTGCTGGTGGTCCTGAGTGATCAGGAACGCCAGCTGCTTGAAGAAGTGGTCAGCCGGGAGGCGTTCAGCATCGAAGCGCGTCGCGCCCAAGCGCTGTTGTGGCTTGATGCTGGAGAAAGCCCACCGGCGATCGCCTCTCGCCTCAAAGCGAGTCGCCAGACCGTGTACAACTGGGCCATTCGCTTTAAGCAGGAGCGCAGTGCTTGTGACATGACGACGCGACTCGCGGATCGCCAGCGTCCTGGGCGCCCGCGCACAGTGTCGTTGCTCATTGATCCATTGCTGCGCACCGTGCTGGACCAACCGCCGAGCCGCTTTGGCTATAGCGCGGAAGCCTGGTCCATTACCTTGTTAGGACGCTACCTCCGCGATGCTCATCATGTCGTCGTGAATCGCACCAGTATCAGTGCCGCGCTACGCCGTTTGGGGCGGCGTGAAAAATTCTTTCGCCCCCTCAATATGGAATTCGAGGTGTTGGAGGGAGTCACCGGATAAAGCGCAAGAGAACATCTGGTGGAGGGCGGGATCAGAACAGGGGCGTATCGGGATACGCCCCTGTTTTTTTTACTCCCACAAGAATTCTGCTACATTGCCCCGCGATCAATTTCTCCCGCGTGTCTTCGTTCTCGTCATATTGTCGATTTTCAAGAAAGGTGAACTCGCACCAATGCGTACTCCCATGCGTATCTCCGTCCTCCTCGCGTTGTTTTTTCTCTCCACTGCTCAAGCAATGGCCGCGTTTGATGCGGCGGAATTCGCCAAGAACAAGGAGTTACGCATTCTGCGGGTCACTCCCGAAGGGGCGGACGTGCCCATCGGTCGCCAGATTGTGATCCAGTTCAGTCGGCCCGTGGTGCCACTGGGGGCCATGGAGCGCAAAAGCGCGGACATCCCCGTGACGATTGATCCCATGCTCACATGCCAGTGGCGCTGGTTAGACACCAGTGCATTGGCGTGTAATCTCGACGAGAAGAATGAAATGAAGGGGGCGACTCGCTACATCGTCACCATTCGTCCAGGTATCAAGACCGAAGACGGAGCGACCATCAAGGAAACGGTCACCCATCAATTCACGACCGAACGTCCTGATGTGCGGGACACGTGGTTTCGGAAGTGGCTCTCCCCGAGCACCCCCGTCCTCAGATTGGTATTTAATCAGTCCGTCACTCTTCCTTCGGTGCAGGCAAGTTTGGCCATCGTGGCTGCTGAAGGCGAGCATAACAAAAAGTACGCGTTCAAAGTCGAGGCCGACCCAGACGACCGAGAACTCCCCGCATTCTTGCCGCTGCCAGGCACGAAAGTCGTCGCGGTTCTCGAACACACGAAGCCGCAAAAGAGTGATGACGACCCGCGCACGGTGGACGGGATCGAAGCGCGGCGAGTGTGGCTCGTGACGCCCACGGAAGAGTTGCCGCTGGATACGGCGATGAGTCTCATGGTGCGCCCCGGTTTGGTCTCCGCGCTTGGGCCGGAAACGGGGATTGGCGACAGGGAGGTGGTGCGCTTTCACACGTTTCCTGAGTTCTCCTTCTTGGGCATCAAGTGTTACACCAATGAAGATGATGACCATATCGTCTTGATCGCTCCAGGAAAGCCCGCAACGCCAACACTGTGTAATCCCATGCGTGGCGCGGCCCTTGCCTTTAGCAGCCCCGTTCTGCGCTCGCAGATAGGGAAGCACGTTGTTTTCCAGCCACACCTGATGATGGCCGCGGATGGCGTGGACCCGTGGGATGCCGAAGGCGAGCATTCGTCGTTGGATCGCGAGCACGAAAAAGGCAGAACCTACGACATCTGGTTGCCTGGTGGTCTCAAGGCCGCTGCTGACTACGCGCTCGTAAGCAAGGAGATCGACCGCGGCTTTTTTCAGAAGCTCTGGGTGTGGCTCATGTCATGGTTCGTGGAGGTCGTGGAGACCGACCTCCGCGACGAATTTGATCGCCCCTTGCAAAAGCGCCTCGACATCGCCTTTCGGACCAACCACCGCAAACCCAACTTCGAGATCGTTCACCACGAGGCGGTGATCGAGGGCCAGATCGACAGCGACGTGCCGCTCTACGTGAATAATCTGCGCACGACCACGCTCAACTATCGCAAGCTATCGCCCACGGGCGCGACGGCGGGGCTCTCCTCGGTGCAACAGATTCCCCAGGTGCAAGACGTGCAATTCGCCATCCCCTTCAAGATTCGCGAGCTGTTGGACGGAAAAAGTGGCGCGGTTTATGGATTCTTGAGCACCGACCCACCCGTCAACAAATACTCCGGGGAAAATCGCTTATTCGCGCAGGTGACGCCCTATCAGCTCCACGTGAAATTGGGTCACTTTAACAGCACCGTGTGGGTCACCGACCTCGCCACTGGTCAACCCGTCGAAGGCGCGATGGTGACCGTGTATCAGGATTCGCTCGCCGAGCTAAGTGGTGGGAAGACCCCGCTGTTACAAGCCGTCACCTCGTCGGACGGCGTCGCGGTGCTAGCCGGGACGGAGACCCTCGACCCCACGCTGAAATTCTACAACACCTGGGGAGATGCGGATGTGCGACTGTTTGTCCGCGTCGATAAGGACGGGGAAATGGCGGTCATGCCCATCAGTCACGACTTTAGCGTTGCTTCGTATCGCGTGGTCGGAGAAAGCGTGCATCCCCACAACAAGGAGCGCTACGGCCACGTCAAAACCTGGGGGACGACCGCCCAAGGCATTTATCGGGTGGGCGATACGATTCAGTATAAGCTGTATGTCCGTAACCAGGACAACCGCGAACTCAGCGCCGCGCCCGCGAGTGGGTACACCCTTGAGATTCTCGATCCCACGGGGAACAAGGTCCACGAAATCACCGGGCTCACGCTGAATGCCTTTGGCGCGTATGCCGGTGAATTCGTGGTGCCCAAGCAGGGCGCGGTCGGGTGGTATCAGTTCCGGTTGACCGCGGACTTCGCCCCGCAAGCCGTAGATCGGTGGGAAGACCGAGAGGCGGGGCAGGAGCCCGTCAAAGGGAAAACCACCTGGTTTCCGATGCGCGTCCTCGTCAGCGATTTCACGCCCTCTCCATTCAAAGTGACCAATCAGGTCAACGGCGATCTTTTCCGGGCTGAGCAAGGGGTCGAAGTCGCGACGCACGCGACCCTGCATTCGGGCGGCGCCTATGCGGACGCGAACGTGCGCGTCACGGCCATGCTGGCCAGTAAGCCGTTCATCTCAAAAAATCCCGTCGCCAAGGATTTTATCTTCAGTAGCTATGAAGGCGGCTCGGACCAGCGTCAGGTCTTCGAGAAAATGGATCGCGTGGATAGCAAGGGCGCGCACACGCTCTCGTTCACGCTGCCGCCACAACCTATCTACTATGGTCGCTTGATGGTGGAGAGCGCGGTGCAGGATGATCGCGGCAAGTATGTCGCGGCGCAATCGTACGCGGACTACGCTGGTGTCGATCGCTTTGTCGGGCTCCGCGCGCATGAGTGGATTTTCACCGCTGGCAAGCCCGGCCAGATCCATTACCTGGTCGCGGATGAACGCGGCAATCCTGTCGCGGGCACGAAGGTCAACCTCGCTATCGAGCGGCAGGACACAAAAGCCGCGAAAGTCAAAGGAGCGGGGAACGCCTATCTCACGGAATTCACCAGCCAGTGGGTCGCCGCCAACCTGTGCACCGGTGATTCTCAGAACGCTTCCAGTGCGTGTGAGTTTACCCCCAAGGAACCGGGGTACTATCGCGCGCTCGCGACGATCACGGATACGAAAGGCAAGACGCACAGCACGGAAATCAACATGTATGTCGTTGGTGAGGGGCATGTGTTGTGGAATGAAGCGGACGAGTATTCCCTGGAAATCGTACCAGAGAAACCCACCTATCAAGTCGGTGACAAGGCGCGGTATCTGGTCAAAAATCCCTATCCCGGCGCGCGGGCGCTCGTGACCATCGAGCGCTATGGGGTCATGGATCATTTTGTGAGGACACTGGACGGCAGCACGCCGGTGATCGAGTTCGAGGTCAAACCGGATTACCTGCCGGGGTTTTATCTTTCCGTCGTGGTCTTTTCGCCGCGCGTGGACAAAGCGATACCGATAGAAGGTCAAGTCGATCTGGGCAAACCGACCTTTCGCATCGGTTACCTGACCGTGTCGCTGAAAGACCCGTACAAGGAAATGCTGGTGACGGCCAAAACCGATCGTGACGTGTATAAGCCGCGGGAAAAAGTGCGCCTGACCCTGCATGCCGAACCCAGAACCAAGGACAAGCAAGAGCCCATCGAGCTGGCGGTCGCCGTCCTTGATGAGTCGGTCTTCGATCTGCTGACTGGCGGGAAATCCACCTTTGATCCTTATGCGGGCTTCTACAAACTGGAAGGGCTCGACCTGCGCAATTACAGTTTGCTGACGCGCTTGGTCGGGCGGCAGAAATTCGAGAAGAAGGGCGCGAACCCTGGTGGCGATGGCGGGGCCGACCTCGCGATGCGCAACCTGTTCAAATTCGTGAGTTACTGGAACCCGTCGATCACTCCTGACGCCGCGGGGAATGCCAGCGTGGAGTTCGAGGTGCCCGACAACCTCACGGGATGGCGGGTGCTGGCCTTGGCGGTCACGCCCTCGGACCGGATGGGGCTCGGCGATGTCAATTTCAAGGTGAACCGTTCGACCGAAGTGCGGCCGGTGATGCCCAATCAGGTGACGGAAGGGGACAGTTTCACGGCGGGCTTTAGCGTGATGAACCGCACTGATACCAAGCGCGATCTCGCGGTGACGCTGCGCGCGAGTGGCGACGTGGATGAGCAGACCCACCCCACCACCATGCAAACCCAGGTCACGTTAGCGCCCTACCAGCGCACGACGGTCTGGATGCCACTACGCACCAAGGCGGTGGACGCGACACGGGAGACCACGGCGGGCGGCATCACATTCCAGGTGACCGCCGCGGATGCCACGGATGGCGATGGCCTCACCCATACGCTGGTGGTGCATAAGCGCCGTTCGCTGGAAACCGCCGCGAACTATGGCACCACCGCCGCCGACACGGTCGAGGAATCCATCCTGTTTCCAGAAAAGATCCATGCCGATGTGGGCAACGTCAGCGTGGTGGCCGCACCCTCGGTGATTGGCAATGTGGCCGGTGCTTTCGAATATCTGCGGGATTATCCATATCCTTGCTGGGAGCAGATACTCACCCGGGGGGTCATGGCGTCGCACTATCTCAACCTCCGCGCGTACATGCCGAAGGATTTCGCCTGGCCAGGGGCCGAAGGGTTGCCGGATGAAACGTTGCGCATGGCCGCCAGCTTTCAGGCCCCCAATGGTGGGATGTCGTACTTTGTTCCGCAAGATCAGTACGTTGATCCGTATCTTACCGCCTACACCGCCCTGGCTTTTAATTGGCTGAGGAAAAGCGGGTACCACGTACCGGCGGACGTGCAAAACAAATTGCACGAGTATCTGGACACCTTCCTGAAGCAGGATGTGTTCCCGGAGTTTTATGACAAAGGGATGGCGTCCACCGTGCGCGCCGTCGCGCTCGCGGCTCTCGCCGAGCACAACAAAATTTTCATGACCGATCTGGAGCGGTATCGGCCACACGTGCCGCAAATGAGCCTCTTCGGGAAAACCCACTTCGTGCAAGCGGCAATGCGAGTGCCGGGGACGGACACCATGCTGCGCGAGGTCGTCCCCCTCATCCTGGCGCACGCCAATCAATCCGGCGGCAAGTTCACCTTTAGTGAACAACTGGATGATAGCTACAGCCGCATCCTGGCTAGCCCGCTCCGGGACAATTGCGCCATCCTCTCCACCTTCACCGCGCTGGGCGAGCGCGCGGAGGGGAGGGGACTGGTGGAGGATATTCCGTTCAAGTTAGTCCGCATGGTCACGCAGACGCGCGGCAGCCGCACCCACTGGGAGAACACACAAGAGAACATGTTCTGCATGAACGGGTTGATCGACTACGCGCGGGTCTATGAAAACGTCAAGCCGAATATGCGGGTCACCGTCAGCCTTGATGAGAAGAAATTTGGCGAGACCCAATTCACCGACGTGAAGGATGCCCCGGTCACCTTCGTGCGCAATATCGAAGCGACGGACCCTGGTCGCGGCGCGAAAGCCACCATCAGCCGGAGCGGCGAGGGCCGGTTGTATTACGCGACGCGCGTGACGTTCGCGCCACTGGAGGAACACGCGAGCGCCACCAACGCGGGGATCGAACTCCGCCGCGAGTATAGTGTGGAGCGCAACGGGAAGTGGGAGCTGCTCCACGCGCCCGCCGCGCTCACCCAATCCGAACTCGTGCGGGTGGACATCTTTCTCTCGCTCCCCGCCGCGAGAAATTTTGTCGTTGTCGATGACCCGGTGCCCGGCGGGTTGGAGCCGGTCAACCGGGATTTGGCGACCGCGTCCATCGTGGATGCCGATAAAGGCAACTTCGCGGCGGCTGGTGGCTCCTGGTGGTTCAAGTTTTCCGACTGGGTGTCGTACAACGTCTCCCGCTGGAGCTTCTATCACAAGGAGCTACGGCATGACTCCGCGCGGTTCTATGCCGACTACCTGCCCGCTGGCAATTACCACTTGTCCTACACGGCGCAGGCCATCGCACCTGGCGAGTTTGTCATCATGCCCATCCACGCCGAGGAAATGTACGATCCCGATGTGTATGGCAAAGGTGTGCCAGAGCAACTGACCGTGAGCCAGCAACCACAGCAGCAGTGATATGAAACATGGTGGAACACTGCGGCGCTGGTCCGCCCGTCTGCTGATGGGTACGCTGGTGGTCTTGTTGAGTAAGACCGCCTGGGATTTCAGGTGGCCGGTCATCGACTTTCACGCGATTCGCGCCGAAGCAGAGAACCTACAAATCGTGGATCGTCACGGGAAGCCACTGACGTTTTCCTATCGGGATCGCTGGAACACCGTCGATAACCTCGCGCTCCATGACATCCCGGAATTGCTGCGGCAGGCGTTTCTCGTCGCGGAAGATCAACGGTTCCTTGAGCACCACGGCGTTGATTGGTTGGCCCGGGGCAATGCGCTATGGCAACGCCTGCGACTGGGGCGCGGTACCCGTGGCGCGAGCACGATCACCGAGCAGGTGGTGCGGATGCTGCACCCCCGGCCACGGTCGTATTGGTCGAAATGGATCGAAGGGCTGGAGGCGCTGGCGCTGGAAACGCGTGTGAACAAAGCCGCGATCCTGGAATTGTATCTGAACCAGGTGCCCTACAGCTCGAATCGGCGCGGGGTCGTTCAGGCCGCCCGGTTCTATTTCAATCGAGATGTCTCCACGCTGAGCGTCAAAGAGATGCTGGCCTTGGCCGTGTTGGTGCGGGCCCCCTCGAAGTTCGACCTCCATGAGGGCACGGTGCCAATCGCGGAGGCGATCACCCGTCTGGCCCGCGCGTTGGTCGAGCGGCGGCTGCTGGATGAGGCATCCGCCCTGGCGCTGCGAAACTATGAGGTGGTCTTGAATTCGGCGCGCTTGCCAGTGCGGGCTGTTCACTTCGTCGAGCATATCCGCGCGCACACCACGCTCGAAGCCGCGCGCAACCAGACGAAGATCGTGACCACGCTTGATGGTACCCTCCAACACTTTGTCGAAGACTTGCTGGAAAACCGGCTTCACTCCTTGTCATCCAAGAATATCGAGCATGCCGCCGCCATTGTCGTTGATACCCAGACGCGGGAAATTCTCGCGTGGGTGTCCGTGGGCGCGGGGTGCGCGGAGACGGAGTATGAGGCGTCGGGCTGCAAGATCGACATGGTCACGGTGCCACGCCAGCCGGGGTCGGCGCTGAAGCCGTTCTTATATGGCGCGGCGCTCGCGCAAGGCTGGACCCCCGCGACGATCATTGAGGACTCGCCCTATTCCGACACGGTGGGGACCGGCATCCACCATTTCCACAATTACAGCCATACCCACTATGGCAAGGTGACGCTCAGGACCGCACTGGGGAATTCCTTGAACATCCCCGCGCTGCACGCGATTCAGTATGTCACGCCGGAGAAATATCTGGGGCTCCTGCGGACTCTCGGTTTCCAAAGCCTGACGCGCGCGGCGGATTTTTATGACGAAGGTCTGGCGCTGGGGAGCGGTGAAGTGAGCTTGTTGGAGCTGGCGCGGGCATACACCGTGTTCGCCAATCGGGGAATCTTCGCTCCACTGAAAATGACCTTGTATCGCGATGCGCCAGCGGAGAAAACGCGCATCTACTCCGACGGGGTGGCTTCCTTGATCGGCGACATCTTGTCCGACCCGTGGGCGCGGAGTCTTGAATTCGGGCGTGGCGGCGTGCTGCATCTGCCCACCCAAACAGCGGTCAAAACCGGCACCTCGACCGACTATCGGGATGCGTGGGCCATTGGCTATAACCATCGCTATCTGGTGGGGATATGGATGGGCAACGCCGATTACACCCCGACCGATGGGGTGACGGGGTCTATCGGTCCGGCGCTGGTCCTGCGCGGTATTTTCAATGAACTCACCAGAAATGCCGAGACCGCCCCACTGTATCTCAGTCCGCAACTGGTGGTGAAAGATGTGTGTCTCGACCCAGAAGATGTCGAGACACACAAGTCCGATTGCGCGGTGCGTACTGAATACTTTCTCCCAGAGGAGGAAGCGCGGGCGTCCGCGCCTGTGGGGGCTTCTGAGCGAATCGCGATTTTTCGTCCGGCCAATGGTTTGGAAATGGCCTACGATCCCCGCATCCCACGAGAGAAGCAAGCCTTTGAAATGCGACTGACGGGGGTGTTGGCGACGGATGAAGTGGAATGGATCATCGATGAGAAACACCATGCGCGCGCGGTTGGCGACAAATTCGTGTGGCATATGGAAAAGGGGCGGCATTTCGTCGCGGCCGTCGTATGGCGCAACGGCGTGGTTGTTGGCAAAACCGCGCAACATGCGTTTCAGGTGAAATAAGGTCCAAGGTCCAAAGTCCAAGGTCCAAAGTCTTCCAATTGCGGATTACGGATTACGGATTCCGAATTATGGCTTCCGGCTTCTGAACTCAGTCCTGAAGTGCTCAGTCCTTCTGTCTCAGTCCGCCTGTTCGTGTGGGAAGGGCTGACGCGCCAATTCCTTGGTTAGGATAAAACTTCTAGCAGCTTGATCGCACCTTA
>JABFSC010000367.1 GCA_013140885.1 Deltaproteobacteria bacterium
TTGAGTACACCCGACCCGTGTTAACCGTCAGTGACACGGTCCAGGAGAGTCTCTACTTGTCGAGGGAATCTGGAGGATCTCTATGGCTATCTCTCTCCTTCGGTCCGAAGGATTGACTGGTACGCAGCGGAAATTGTTCCTGGCCGTTTTCTGACTTTGCTATCCATCGGTTCAGGGCGAGCCGTCCACGCGGAAAACGAAGTCGGGGAAGGGCGTACGTGGAAAACCGTTGCTGAGCTCACCGCTGAAGAACGTGCGGCTATCGATGTATCCGCGAGCACGCCACGGCATCCGGAGTTTCCGTATCTGCCCGCGGAACTGTTTCCCTTTTCCGCACCCTATACAGCCGAGGAGATGGGATTACGGTCGATGGAGTTTGGCTACTGGCGCCGATGGACATCTTCGACCGTGCAAGTGTACGGCTCGGTTGACGCCCACGGTTATATGCCAACGTGGGGGAAGTGTGTCACCTCGGTGTCGTATCATGTGGCTGACGGCATCGCTGGCCACCTCTATGCAAGACCTGGGCAAAACGACTACAGCGCCTTGCTGCAATATCTGGCACCCCCTGAACTGTACGGAAACCAGAGCCTTTACGTCCGATATCGCACCGATCACAACTTCACCAGGAAGCAAGATACGTTTCGTTATTCCTCGGCGTTACGACGGGTACGGCGGTTTCCCACTCCGCAACGACAAGCGAAGTATCCCGCGTATCCGTTTACCTATGATGACGATGTGGGCAGAGATGCCTGGGAGTTTCACTGGCGCGTTATTGGGACGGATGTGTTGACTCGGACGGTGCGGTTCCCTGTTACGCGTCCCACGATTACCCTGGCAGCCGCGGCGGGAGGCTTTCACGAGGTGCCGACGCGTGCAATCAAAATCATGGGTGATGACTATCCCTGGTACACGCCTGAAGGTGGAGTGCGGACCTATGTCGTTGAAGCGACCGCCAACGCGGATTGGCTGCCAAACTATTATGCCCCGCGCATTCTCTATTGGTTGGATCAACGGACATTCTTTCCACTGCGGGTCGAAGAATATGGGCCTGATGGAAAATTGATCTTTATCAGTGTCCGTCTCGGCGCCCGGCTGAACCCGGCCATGGCGGAGCGTGGGTACAGTAGTGTGGCGCATATTGACTGGGACCTCACTGCTGACCTTCTCTCGTATCTGTTCGCTGACTCCAATGTTACGCAGCATTGGTCTACTCAAGACCAAGAACTCTTTTTCTCACCGGGTTTCTTACCTCGCGAATGGCGACTGACCAGCCTCAAAAGTCAAGCTGAGGTGGCTTCGCCGCGGGAATTCTTTCTCCGTCCCACCCTCGAAGAAGGGAAGTTCCCTGCCGAGAGACGCATCGAACTCACCCCAGAGCTTCGTGCCCGTATTGAAGCACAAGAGCACGCCGGGCGACTGGTATTTACCGGCGAGGAGAAGAGCGATTCACCAACGCCTACACGGACGGTAGGGCTGTCAGCGCGAGAGTAGGCCGGGAGAAGACCACAGGGCGTTCCCGGCGTCTCTTCTGTCGGAAACGCCCTGCTTGTTCCGGTCTACTTTCTAAGAGTGAGCCATCTTCACGAGATCGTGTAGCGCTGCTTCCGTCGGGGGAGTCGCGTATTTTGGTAAGGCTGGGGAAGGACGTCAGAACTTCGCCCGTCCCTGTCATGGCGGGGAGTGAACAGCTAGGCATGCCTGCCCCCGGCCATTCCCGACCACGATTGGCTCGGATGACCTCTCTTGATGAGCCCTGTGTGTTGCACCATTGCTATTACTCCGCGCTGTCGGGTCGATCGTCCGTGTAATATGGTGACCGACCCGGTTTGTCTTTGAGGTGGACGAACACCTTGTGCGAGAACCATTCGGTATACTCACGCACAGTCACCGGTCGATACTGAGGCGGATGGTCTGCATCGCAACACGTGTCCACACAGGCAATCAGCGTGTCCGGGCTCGGACTATAGAAAAACGGAATGGCATAGCGGTCACGGCCCGACTGGTTGAGCACGCGGTGCAACGTCGCGCGAAACCGCCCGTTGCTCCACAGGCGGAGAATCTCACCGGCATTGACCAGCAACGTACCGGGGAGCGCTGGTGCCTGAATCCATTTCTTGTCTGGGGTGCGCAGCTCCAAGCCGGGGACCTCGGATTGCGCAAGAATCGTAATAAAGTCCCCGTCAATGTGCGGCGAGGTGTTGAGCTGATTCTCTTCACAGCGGGTCGCAGGATAATGTGACAATCGCAGAATGCCCAGCGGTTGAGCGTGCACAAACGCTGGGTCAAAGAAATGGGCCGGGAGGCCCAGTGCTGTGGCATAAACCGGGAGTAGGCGCAGGCTCAGCGCTTCCATCGCGTCAAAATACTCAATCACCGTGTCACGAAAACCGGGTAACTCCAGCGGCCACTGATTCCCGCCCTGATATAAGGGATCGGGAGAGTCGCTCTCGTGCGTCTTCGCGTTGACCTCACGTCCAAGGAAGAAGGCTTCGCCCAGATCAGGTTTGCGGGGCCGCTCGTCCTGAGTGTACTTCGGTTGTTGGAGCCCTGACGGCATATAACCGATGCCTTTACTATTGACCTTGACGGATAATTTGCGCTCCAGCGGCTGGGCATGAAACCGCGCGTTTTCGGCAAACACGCGGTCAATGAGCGCCTGCGACACGCCATGGTTCTTGATAAAAAAGAAGCCAATGTCTTCGAGTGCCTGGCGTACTTCCTGTCCCAAGCGTGCGAGCGCCTCCGGCTCCCCAGCCAAGAACGGCCCCACATCCAATACCGGGATGCGATCCCCTTCACTCATCGACTGGGTATTCTTGAAGATGTCTGGGTACGTTGTGCTCATAGATGCTCCTTGGAAATCACCTGCGTCGAGAGCATAGCCAACTCTTCCCCTGTCTCGCAACCGGCACCTCGTAAGCGAGCAGTTGGCTGTTACTGAAGCTACTTCTGTCGCAAGTTACTTTCCTCCGGCGGCATCTTTGTACAAAAATGACAGCAGATTAGCGATGGTTTTCTCGTGAAACGCCACACACGTCGGGTCGAAATCGCTCCCCGGACTGGGCTCGTGGACGAAGTGTCCGTACCGGTCCTCGCCGCGTACGAGCGCCGCACTATCCCACTCGGCGAGCTGTTGGCGCGTCTGCGGCGGCATGTAGCGAATGGAGATGCCAATACGGCGGTCCGCTGAGCGGTTCGGAGCCGACGCGTGGGCGATCCGCACATGATGCAGCGACATCTCTCCTGGGGTGAGCAGGATAGGCACCGCCCGGGCTTCGTCGATGCCCTCGGTAATGGTCTGGCCCCGCGACAGCATATTGGTCTCCTCAAACAGATCGCGATGCGGCATCCGCACCGTGTGACTTCCGGGCTGCATACGCATGCACCCGCTCTCAACTGTGGCCGGAGATAACGCGACCCACGCGGTCACAATCTCGGCGGAGTCCAGCCCCCAATACTGGTAGTCTTGATGCCACGAGACGTAGTCAATGGTCTGCGGCTCCTTAATCCAAAACTGCACGCTCCAACACAGGATATTGGGGCCGATGAGAGCTTCGACAGGGTCGAGAATCCGCGGGTCTCGAATGACACGATCTACCCACGTTAGCAGAAGGTTCGTTTTCAAGCGTTGGGCACCTTGCAACACGTGTCCTTGGCGGGTCTCAAACGTCTCGAGTTGCTGGCGGAGGTCACGAACCTCCGCGGAAGAGAACACGGGAACGGGAAAACAGAACCCGTCGCGTCGATAGTAGGCAACTTGTGCCTCAGTCAGTTTGCACGGCATACCTTTTCTCCTTCCTGACATCCCAACCACATTGCGGCATTCTCCCCAGTTACTTTATTCACTTGTGGAATCCGCCGTCAACCAAGTGAGGAACACAGGCATGGTCGCGGAGGAGCACCCACACTCGTCAACGTCGCCGGTCTTTGGTACAGGAGGTGGCACAGTATCCGTAGGTCAATGAGTGACGAGAGGAAGTGCTGTCCGCACTCTCCCACACACCGAAGGGAACCGCGGCGGTGGAAGCGCGCCAAACTGCTCGGACAAGCTGCCGGGCTCACACCACGGACCGTGTGAGTGGCCCAATATCGGGTGGTTCGATTGAGAGAGAAAAAACGAAGGAATGTATCAATGCACCCCCTTGAGCAAGACTATCCCACGATTGCCGATTTGCGAGCACGCGCCCGTTGCCGCGTCCCGCGCAGCATCTGGGCCTTTCTCGAGGGTGGCACCGGTGATGACGCGTGTGTGCAAAGAAATCTCGAGGGATTCGCAAGATCACGCTGTTGCCGCGTTTGCTCAAGGGCTCGTTTGACCCACAAATTGAGACCACCCTGTTTGGCCAAGCGTTCAAGGCGCCCTTTGGAGTCGCGCCGGTCGGGTTATCGGGAGCTATTTGGCCGCAAGCCGAGTGTCTGTTAGCGACTATGGCGGCCAAATATCGTATTCCGTACACGCTGAGCACGCTTGCCGGGGAGACGCCCGAAACGGTTGGCCCCTTTGCCGGTGACATGGGGTGGTTTCAACTGTACCCACCTCGCGATCGGAACATCAG
>JABFSC010000683.1 GCA_013140885.1 Deltaproteobacteria bacterium
GGGCGACAACATGGCAAACGTGGCCGTCGCAAGATTTTCAACCACCAAGCGGTTTTTAGTCTCTTGTTCAGTGCTTGTGAACAAATTGTTCACCGCATTGTTACGCCTCTTAATGAGAATCATAAAGAAAGGAGGCCCGGAGATCGCTCACATCTTCAATGTTTATCCGTCCACTATCTACCGGCTCTCTGCTCACGAGGCGGAACCGGGTTTCTGCACGCGAGCTCTCCGAGACTACACCTGGTCTCACCTGGGGGTGTATGAGTGTCAGTGCCGTGAACGACATTCGTTACAGTCAAGGCAAAGGTCGGCAATAAGAGGCTGAGACAATGCAGATTCTTCGACGTGGGAGTGAAGGAGAAGACGTCCGCAAGTGGCAACATTTTTTACTGGGGCAAGGGGTCCTCGCGAGTGGTGTAGACGGCATCTTTGGTCCTGTGATCGAGAAAGCAACGAAGGCCCTCCAACAGCAAGAGCAACTGGAATCGGACGGCGTCGTGGGACCACTTACCTATGCCGTAGCGGTCAAGCGGGGATTTGATCTGGGTTTTGTGGACCCGCAGGGGGGGACTTCCGGATTGGACTGGCCTCCGCGACCGATCTTTGCGCCGTTAGTCTCCAATCGGGAGCGCGAAGAGGTCTTTAGAAAATTTCAGTATGCGCGGATCTCTCCTGATCGGGATGATATTCGCATTCTTGGCGACTGGGGAGGGAAGAACATCGTCACCATCACAGTCCCACAACTCCGAGGGGTAGCCGGTGCTCCGACCACCGGCCGCATCCGCGTCCACAAACGGAGACAAGAACAAGTCCGAGCGCTTTTTGCCAAGTGGGAAGAGGAACGAGTACTCCACCTCATCAAGACGTGGGAAGGCAGCTTCGTGCCGCGCTTTGTGCGAGGCAGTAGCAGTACGCTTTCTAATCATAGCTGGGGGACAGCTTTTGACCTCAATGCCCGATGGAATGCGCGGGGAATTGTTCCGGCGCTTCGTGGTCGCAGGTGTGAGCCGCAGCTCATACTCAGTCCAGACCCAATATCTTTCACATGAAAGGCAAAAGAAGAATGGCAATGAATCAAAATCAGACAGTGAGAATCGCGCATTGTCGTCCGAAGCTCGCCCTCATATTTCCTCGAATACTAAATGTGACTATCTGAATCTATAAGACTTTTTATCTAGTGTGCACTTAGCGGGGTAACTGTTGGGTTTGGGCCAAGAACGCGCAAGATAAGTTCAAGATGGTTGTTCTCGGGAACCCACTCTACGTTCACGGAAAAGACCAAAGCATGACACGTGACGACTTGAGAATTGTCTCTCAGTTAGTGAAAGCTCATGAAGTCGATGGTGTGATGGCTGGGGACACGCACTATTTTGAGTATTATGGTGTTCCGTATGCAGCACCCAGGTCGCAGAAAACTATGCATCATTTTGTCAATGGTGGTGATGGTGCCTATCTAAGCCTCGGCACTCCCTTCGGATGGCCCGAAACCCCAGATGTAAAGGACTATGCCTACTATCCAACGAGCACAGCTCTCATACGGAAATTAGATGAGCAGACACCACAATGGCAGAAGTGGCTATGGTATTGGACGCGAGATTATCAAACGTGGCCATTGTCGCCGGAAGATGTTTCTGCTGCATTTGATTTTAACGCGGCCCCGTATTTTCAGAGTTTTGTTGAGGGGAAGGTTGATGTCGAGAAACGCATCGTCCGCGTCATTCCTTATGGGCCACATGGCCAATTATCAACGTGTGACATACGGGTCTCGAGTTCTCTCTCCACGCTTGTGAAAAACTCCGACGGAAAGATTGAGTTTCAGATCGCTATGCCAAAGGTCGGAAAGGATCTTCCGAACACGCTTTCCATCGGTCCTTAGTTCTGCAATAGACTGTGTCACATCTAGAGGGTAACCGTCCGCCGCACAGTACTCAGCTTGTCGCGATAGCTTGAGAGGACCACATGGCCCAAGACAATAAGTCAGCTACGAACACGAACGGCGAAGGGCAGAATATCTCCTCCGCGCCGTCGATCTCACTCCCCAAGGGCGGTGGCGCCATTCGCGGGGTCGGCGAAAAGTTCGCCGCGAATCCTGTCACCGGCACCGGTTCCATGTCGGTGCCCATCGCCACCAGCCCCGGTCGTTCAGGTTTCGGCCCTCAGCTGTCCTTGTCGTATGACTCGGGCGCAGGCAACGGGCCGTTCGGCTTCGGCTGGAGTCTTGCCGTCCCGTCGATCACCCGCAAGACCGACAAGGGCTTACCGAAGTACGAAGACGCCACCGAGTCCGATGTCTTCGTTCTCTCAGGCGCCGAAGATCTCGTCCCGATGCTCGTTGACGTGGCGGGCCAATGGACACGCGAAGTCCTGCCTCCGCGCACGATCGACGGAGACGTCTTTCGCATTCAACGCTACCGCCCGCGCCTCGAAGGCCTGTTCGCCCGTATCGAGCGTTGGACTCGCGACGCTGATGGCGATGTCCACTGGCGCTCCATCTCCAAAGACAACATCCTCACTCTCTACGGTAAAGACTCCAGCTCTCGCATCGCCGATCCAGTCGATCCCCTGCGCGTCTTCACGTGGCTGATGTGCGAAACCCGTGACGACAAGGGCAACGCCGTGCTCTACGACTACACACCCGAAGACGGTGTCGGCGTCGATCTGACCAGCGCGCACGAACGCAACCGGGGTGACCGTAACGATCCACGCCGCACCGCCAACCGCTATCTCAAACGCATCCGCTATGGCAACCGCGCGCCTCTGCTCGATAACGCGGGACAGCGGCCTCGTACCCTGACCCAGGCGCAGATCGCCAACGCTGGCTGGATGTTCGAAGCAGTCTTTGACTATGGCGAGCACGACACCGACGCGCCCAGGCCGGAGGACGCCGGCGCATGGGCGTGCCGAACCGACCCCATCTCCAGCTACAGAGCAGGCTTTGAGGTGCGGACCTACCGCCTCTGTCAGCGCGTGCTGATGTTTCACCACTTCGATGGTGAGGAAGGCGTTGATCGCGATTGTCTCGTGCGCTCCACCGATTTCGCCTATTCCCATGAGCAAGACCCCGCCAGCGCTCGAAACCCCGTCTACACCTTCCTGCATGCCGTCACACAGACCAGCTACAAGCGCAACAACGGCAGCTATCTCAAGCGCGGCCTGCCGCCGGTCGCGTTCGAATACACCCAGCCGATTGTGCAGGACACCGTGCAGGAAGTGGATGCGACCAGTCTGGAGAATCTGCCAATCGGGGTGGACGGCGCCGCTTATCAATGGACCGATCTGCACGGCGAGGGCATCCCCGGTATCCTCACCGAACAGGCGGGCGCCTGGTTCTACCAGCGTAATGTCAGCCCCATCAGCAAGCGCCCGGTCGAATTCGCGCCGTTGCAACGCGTCGCCGTCAAGCCCAACCTCGCTTTGGCCAGTGGCGCCCAGTTCATGGACCTGGCCGGCGACGGCCAGCCAGACCTGGTGATGTTGGACGGTCCCATGCCTGGCCTCTACGAACACGACGAGGCTGAGGGCTGGCAGCCTTTTCACCCCTTCGCCTCGCGCCTCCACCGCGACATGCGCGATCCGAATCTCAAATTCGTTGATCTGGACGGCGACGGCCATGCCGACGTGCTGATCACCGAAGACGCGGCCTTGGTCTGGCACGCCTCACTGGCAGAAGAAGGCTTTGGCCCGGCCCGGCGAGTCACTCAGACGCTCGACGAAGAACAAGGCCCGCGCCTGATCTTCGCCGACGGCACCCAGTCCGTCTATCTTTCCGACATGAGCGGCGACGGCCTTTCCGATTTGGTGCGCATTCGCAATGGTGCGGTCTGCTACTGGCCCAATCTGGGCTATGGCCGCTTCGGGGCCAAGATCACGATGGACCACGCGCCCTACTTCGACAACCCTGACCAGTTTGACCAGAAATGTATTCGGCTGGCCGACATCGACGGCAGCGGCACCACCGACATCATCTATCTGCACCGCGACGGCGTGCGCCTCTACTTCAACCAATCTGGCAACAGCTGGAGCGCGCCGCAGCCCTTAGGTGTCTTCCCGCGCGTCGACGACCTCGTGTCCATCGTGCCCGCCGATCTGTTCGGCAACGGCACGGCCTGCCTCGTCTGGGCATCGCCGCTGCCGGGCGATGCGCGGCGACAGATGCGCTACGTGGATCTGATGGGTGGCCAAAAGCCGCATCTTCTGGTCAAGAGCCGCAACAACCTGGGCGCCGAAACCCAGGTGCAGTACGCACCCTCCACCAAGTTCTATTTACAAGACAAGCGCGACGGCAAATCCTGGATCACCAAATTGCCGTTTCCGGTGCACGTCGTTGAAACAGTGACGGTGACGGACACATGGCGAAAGACCACCTTTTCCAGCACCTACTCCTATCACCATGGCTATTTCGACGGGATCGAACGCGAATTCCGCGGCTTCGGTCGCGTGGACCAGGTGGATACGGAGTCGTATGGTCAATTCGCCAGCGGCAATTCCGCCAGCCCCTACATCACCGACGAGAAGACGCTGTACCAACCACCGGTCAAGACCGTCACCTGGTAC
>JABFSC010000447.1 GCA_013140885.1 Deltaproteobacteria bacterium
CTTGCGGCGGCGCTCCTGTTCTTCCTTGGGCAACTTGGACATGTCTTCCGCCCACGCGCTCCCGGCGGCCATTCCCTTTTGCACGGCGGGCCGCGCCGACAGCTCGTCGTACCAGCGCTTAAAGTACTTGAACTCTTCGATATCCTGCCCTTGGGCTTTCCAGATGACCGTCCACGGATAACAAATCATATCAGCGATCGTGTACGTGTCGCCGATCAGGTAGCGGCGGGTATATAACTGATTGTTCAGCACTCCAAACAGCCGGTTGACTTCATCCGTGAACCGCCGGATGGCATACGTTTGATCGCCCTGGTCGGGTCCCAACCGGCGAAAGTGGCCACACTCGCCACTCTTGGGCCCTTGGTTGGCCATTTGCCAGAGAATCCACTGGTTCACGTCATACCGCTCCCGCACGTCTTGCGGGTAAAACTTCCCCGCTTTTTCGGCGATGTACATCATGATCGCGCCCGACTCGAAGATGCTGAGCGGCGCGCCGCCGCCGAGCGGCTCATGGTCAACCAGCGCGGGCATGCGGTTATTCGGGCAGATTTTGAGGAAGGCCTCCTGAAACTGATCCCCGCGACCAATGTTGCACGGTACCAGGTTGTACGGCATGCCACATTCTTCCAACAAAATGGTGACCTTCTTCCCATTGGGAGTAGGCCAATAATGCAAGTCCATCATCACACACTCTCCTTTCTTACGTGTCTGCGCGTTTCGATTGCCGCATCACCTTACACCGCTCCCCGCCGCTGTCACAAGATGAATCGGCGGGCGCACGAAACGAAGCCTAGCCAACCTGACCCTGAAAGGTGGGAGCTACGGGACTGATGCGAAATGGGAACAGGGGGGACATTCATACGAGCAGGGACTTGGCGGAGATGGGCTGGGCGTGGTATGCGGATACAAATAGTGAACCGCGCGCCAATGGGGTGACTAGGAGTGAGAGGGGAAAGCACCCCGGATGTGTGAGCGCAGGTAAGGAGGAAAGAGATGGCAGATGCAGTGTCAATGTTACGAGCAGAGATCGCGAACCTGGAACAAGAGATCAACAAGCGCAACAGAGCCCTCGCTGTGCTGACAGGATCCGCCGCGCCGGTGAAGAGTGCCGCGCCGGTGAAGAGTGCCGCGCCGGTGAAGAGTGCCGCGCCGGTGAAAAAAGCGCCCGCCGCGCCGGTGAAGAGCGCTTCCGCCCCCGTCGTGGTGACGTTAGGGGAGCGGATTCTGGGCCATCTGGCCGCCAATAAGGGTAAGTTGATTGCCCCAGTCGAAATCGCCAAAGCCCTAGCCGCGACGGACAGCAACATCAAGGCGGATAGCGTCCAGCGCCGACTGGGAGAGTTGTTCAAACGCAAGCGGGTCAAGCGGGAGAACGGTCGCTACGGGGTATAGGTTCTCAGGGCTGATGCGGCGAACACACGTTTCGATGTGATAGCGTACTTGGGCCGGGGGAGAGGTTCCCCCCCGGTTACGATACTGCTTCCCTCTACCACGCCCCCGCCACCGGAGTGTCCGTTGCCGCGCCGAACGGCCCCCGGCACAGATCCACACTGCACCCTTGCCATACGCCGTTGTGGTTGCGATCCAGGAACCATTGGAGATTGTTGAGCGTGGCGTTGCGCCGGACATAGCCAATCTTGGTGCGGCCGTCGCCGGTCCAGTCGCCCACCACGGGGATGTCCGTGGCCGTGCCGAAGGGCCCAAAACACGCGATGCCTACCGTCCCACAGGGTTCCAAGACCCCATCGTTATCAATGTCCAGATACCATATGCCATTACTCGGCCGATACACCCCAATTTTGACGATGCCATTGCCGGTCCAATCGCCGACTACGGGCTTATCCGTGGCGAGGCCGAACGGCCCACGGACCGGATCGTCCATGAGCCCGTTGTTATTCAGATCAAGCCGCCAGCGCTGATCACTGGGCCGATACACGCCAATTTTGGCGGTCTTCACCGCGCCCGTGCCCGTCCAGTCCCCGGCCACCGCAATGTCCCCCAGGGCCCCGAAGGGGCCGATGCAGCGATCCTGGATGCAGTTGGTCAAGACCCCATCGCCGTTCTTGTCGAGCCGCCACACCGTCAACGCCGCCGTCGCGTTAGGGCGGAAGAAGCCGATCTTGGCGATGCCGCTGCCGTCCCAATCGCCGACGACCGGACTGGCGAAGGGGCCAAAGACGCCCTGGCAATCATCAAGCACACAGCCGTCCACTCTTCCGTTGCGGGTGGTGTCGAGCACCCAGTTCCCGCTGCTGGGGCTGTACACTCCAATCCCCACTAACGGAGAGGTCGCCACCTTGGTGACAAAAGTCGTAAAGCCGAGATCCGCTGTCAGAATCGGACCAATACGTGTCGGAAAGGCAGAATTGACTCCCTCCGTGCGACCAGTGAAATAGGCGCTGCCACGAGCATCAACCGCCACTCCAGAACCCAGCTCACTACTATTCCCTCCCAGGTATCCGGCGTAGATCAGTCTAGTACCGTCGAAGGTCACTTTGGCTACGAACGCATCACTGTTCAGGTTGTAGGTCAGATCGGGGCCTTGGATCTCGGGGAATGTCGTTTGATCCGAAGTGGTGGTCCCGACCACATACGCGTTGCCTACTGGGTCAACCGCGATACTGTGGCCTTGATCAATCTGGCTTCCACCAATATATCCGACGTAGTCAAAGCCACTGCCGTTTGCTCTGACCTTTGCAACAAAGGCGTCGGTGTTTCCATTGGGAACGAGGTCCGGGCCGACCAGCACTGGAAAACCGTCCACTGGACGCGAGTTGGTTTCTCCGATGAGATATGCATTTCCCAACTCATCCACGGCAATGTCATTCCCTATTTCCACACCACTTCCTCCGACGTATCCGACATAGACCAAGCCGGTGCCATCCGGTTTGACCTTGACGACGAACGTGTCGCTGCTCCCAGCATACGTTCGGTCCGGCCCAGGGAGTGTTCCCACCCCGTCGCCATCGGGAAAGCTCGTCTCATACGAGAATGTTCTGCCAACAATGTAGGCGCTGTTCGCGCCGTCAACCACGACGTCGTAACCGTAGTCCGAGCTATTGCCGCCGATATACCCCGCGTACAGAAGGCCGGTGCCGTCAGCGCGCACTTTCGCGATAAAGGCATCCGGCCCGCCATTGGGGGTGAGGTCGGGTCCGATCAGGGCGGGGAGTGGCGATGCGCTGGCGGTCTCCCCGGTGACATAGGCATTCCCGAGGCGATCCACCGCGATCCCAAACCCGCGGTCGTTGGTTGGTCCCCCAATGTAGCCACAGTAGACCAGCGCTGTCCCGGTGGGGTTGACCTTGGCGACAAAGGCTTCTTCCCAATTGTTTGGGGTTCCACTGTATATCGTCCGTGGCCCGATCTTCACTGGGAACGAGCTTTGACCCGAAAAGGTATAGCCGGTCACATAGGCGTTGCCAGCACTATCGACCGCGATGCCATAGCCAAAATCGCCGTACTGGCCGCCAATGTAGCCAGCGTAGATGAGCCCTGTGCCGTTCGCTCGGACCTTGGCGACAAACGCGTCATACGTTCCGTTTTCACTCAGGTCAGGGCCAACCAGATCGGGAAAACTCGTCGCCGCGGAATTCGTGAAACCGGTGATGTACGCGTTGCCCGCGTTGTCCACCGCGATAGCTTGTCCTTCGTCATGAGAGGTCCCGCCGATGAACCCGGAGTACACAAAAACCGCGGGATCAATAATCAGCGCGTGGCTTCGATCATACGACCCAACCTGAAATCCATATTCGTGAAGAGCCGCACCCGTGGTGGGATAAAGCTGGTAGGAGGTCGGGACGGCGTGCTGGTGTCCGTCGCGTTCTTGATACGAGTACGGCTTGTCGTCCCGCACTTCGCCAACCGGCGTGCCGATGGTCAGTTGCCCCCCATTCGCGAGCGTGAGGCCGGTACTTCCGCGATACGCGAGTCTGATCTGGGTCGGGTCGGCACCGGGCTGTACCACGAAGGCGTACTTCAACTGGCTATGGGTGCCGTTATAGACGAGATCAATTCCTGGCCAGAGGTTGGCGTAGACAATTTTGCCGTAGGTCGGCAGGCCCGTCCGCCATTGATCTTGGGGACCCGTGAAGTAACTCACCACCGCCGCTGTGGCCTCTTCTCCACGAGGGCGGACATGGGGATTGGCACCGACGAAGTCGAGCTTGAGCACGTAGCGAGAGCGGGCGGCTGGGGGTTCCTTCCGCAGGGCGACGGATTGCACGCTGGGGGGTGTCACGCCCGGTGTGGTGTCCGTCAGGACGAAGGTCACCCCTTGTGAGGTAAAGTACAGGGCGGTATCACGTCCCTGGACGTAATAGGCGACTTCGTTGTCGAGCTGCCCTTGATTCTCAATGAAGGAGATGGGGGCCTGACGCGCGTTCGTATAAAAGTCGCGGGAGAGCAGCGGCGTCGAGGAGACACTCTCCTTGTGCGGTGGTGGGAGAGCGGCAATGCCATAGATAACTAATCCCACGCCCAACGCGGCGAGGCCGGGTTTGAGCCATACGCTCCGCCGCCCGGACCGAAAAAGCCAATAGCTGAAAAATCCT
>JABFSC010000067.1 GCA_013140885.1 Deltaproteobacteria bacterium
CGGACATGTGGCGACGCATGGGCATTCCTCAAGAAGCCACCGTGCACCGCAGTCGCGTGAATCGTGGCAGTACCGGTGAGAAGACCACCGTGCGTCCGGCGAAGCAGGTGTAGCGTCAATGACTGTGAATGGCCACGCTCGGCAAGAGCGGCAAGTTGGCTTCAGGTGCCCTCTCCCGGTTGGGAGAGGGACAGGGTGAGGGGGATACGGTGATGACCGATTGAGACGCTCATGGGTCATGCGACCTTGCTCACTGTGATTGGTAGGTCTCCCGCTTCGTCTGTCTGATTAGCCGAGTCCGCATATCGGTCGAACAGTTCGTCCAGTCCCTTCGCGTCATAAATCTCGCCCGTGCTGATGAATTTCTCGATCTCAATTGATCCATCATTCATAAAGTCAATTTCCCACCGTTCTCCAGGCAGGGCCACAAGCACTGACAGCGCGTCCTCACGATAATGCGCCAGGGTGTAATTGATGCGTTGCTGGTCTAACTTCTCTAAAAATGCGGGCAAATGGGGGAAGATTGTGGTGTTCATCGATCAAACCTCTTGTCGGTGAGGAGCTTGTGAACACCCTTGAAGCCAGGGGTATTGGCCGTCGCTCCTTCTTCAATTTGCTCCCAGGTCATCTTTTCGAATTCGTCCCAACTGGGCGAACCGCTGGGGAGGGGAGCTTGTTTAATCCGTCCTCTCTTTTGTTGCAGAATTGCGGACACTTTTTGCCCAGCAAATTTGTGTGCGATAATCCGGCTCCTTCGAGGTGGTCCCTTTCAGATATGCTATTTGCGCGACAAAGTCAGCCTGGAGATGAGTGGAATTTTTAGTTCCCTATGGAGTGACAAGCTATGCCCAAAGCCACGACAAGGAAAACACCGAAGACGAAGACTATTCCGTATGATGTTGCTGAACAGCTTCGGAGCCCGGAAGAAATGGCCGCGTATCTTGATGCCTGGCTCACGGAAGCCCCGGATGATGCGGCGGGGATCGCGAGAGCGCTTGGGGACATTGCCCGCGCCAAGGGGATGACGCAAGTCGCGAAGGATGCCGGTCTCAGCCGTGAGAGTCTGTACAAGGCCCTCAGCGCGGATGGGAACCCAAGTTTCGCTACCGTGCTCAAGGTGGCGCGCGCCCTTGGTGTCCAGCTCCATGCCGAGCCAGCATAAGGCGTCGGGTGTGTTGGTGTGTTAAGGACCCCCACGCATGCCACCGCGTCGAGCGAAGCCCAAAGCCTCAAGAACGGACACGCTAACCGCGTCCGAACGCAGCCAGCGGATGTCCCTCGTCCGTAGCAAGAACACGAAACCCGAGTTGACGGTCAGGCGCTTGATTCATCGGCTGGGATTCCGCTACCGCTTGCATGGCAAGGAGCTGCCCGGCACTCCGGACTTGCTGTTTCCCGCCAGAAGAAAGGTGATTTTCGTGCATGGCTGCTTTTGGCATCGGCACTCCAGTCGGAAGTGTCGATTAGCGCGGCTGCCCAAATCGCGACTTGAGTTCTGGGTGCCAAAGCTGGAACAGAACCGTATCCGTGATAAGAAGCAGCAGGCGAAACTGCGGCGGCTTGGCTGGCGCGTGCTCGTGGTATGGGAGTGTGAATTGCGAGACCTGGAGAAACTCAAGGCACGAACGATGGCGTTCTTGAATGGAGAAGCGACATGAAGTCCGTTGAATTGTTTGCTGGGGCTGGGGGCCTTGGACTGGGGATTAGCCTCGCCGGGTTTGAGCATCTGGCGGTGGTGGAATGGGACAAGTGGGCCTGTGACACCATCCGTGACAATCAACAACGCGGATTTCCGCTTGTGGCTGATTGGGCGGTGGCCGAGGAAGATGTCCGTCAGTTTGATCTGTCCGCATTACCCGAAGGATTGGCTCTGATTGCCGGAGGTCCGCCCTGCCAACCGTTCTCAATGGGCGGCAAGCATCGCGCGTACAACGATGACCGTGACATGTTTCCCACGGCGATTGACGCCATTCGCAAATTAAAGCCGCGAGCCTTCATCATTGAGAACGTCAAGGGGCTCACTCGCCCAAACTTCGCGAACTATTATCAGTATATCTTGCTTCAGTTGGAGTTCCCGGAAGTCGCGCGCCGCGCGAGTGAAACCTGGGAGGCGCATTTTCATCGGCTACAAGCGGAGAAGACGAGTGGCCGTCCGCACGCGGGCGGACAGCTTGCCTACAATGTCGTGCCCACGCTCGTGAACGCGGCGGATTTTGGGATTCCGCAAAAGCGCGAGCGCATCTTTATCGTGGGCTTTCGTGATGACCAGGGCATCGCTTGGAGCTTTCCACGGGACACGCATTCGTTCGAGGCATTGCTCCATGACCAGTGGGTGAGTGGCGAGTATTGGGAGCGACACGAGTTAGCGAAACGGAAGCGGCCACGCATGCCTGAGAGCCTCGCTCCTCGTGTTGAACGGTTGCGCCAGCGTGGCGCTCCGCTCTTTCATCGTCCGTGGCGAACCGTGCGTGATGCGCTTCAGGGACTGCCCGATCCGGAAAAAACCACTCAGTCGTCATTCCATAACCATCAATTGCAGGCGGGCGCGCGGCCATATCCCGGACACACGGGCAGCCCGCTGGACTTACCCGCCAAGACGCTGAAGGCCGGCGATCATGGGGTGCCGGGTGGTGAGAACATGATGGTGAAGGACAACGGCGACGTTCGATACTTTACTGTCCGTGAGTCCGCGCGCCTCCAAACTTTTCCTGATGGCTATGTGTTTCACGGCACTTGGTCGGAGACCATGCGCCAACTGGGCAATGCCGTGCCCGTTGGGTTAGCCCACCTTGTGGCGGCAAGCGTGGCTGAAAAGCTCATTGAGCATTGATGGCGCGATAACTACACCCGAAACCCAGAACTCGAACCTTTCCAACTTGAGACATTGGACCTGAGACTTGGGACCTGAGCCGTTACAACAACGGCGAGGCCGGACCCGCGCCCAAGTAGAGCCTGCCAGTCTGTTCATAGAGGCTGGCATTGACGAGCACATGTTGCGTGACCACATGCACATCGCGGAAGCAGCGTTGCAGCGGGCTCTGGGCATGAATCGCCGACCCGCCGCCCGCTTCGTACATGAGATCGACCGCTTTGACCGACTGTCGCACCGCGTGCGCCGCCGCGAGACGTACATCGCGACGTAAGTCAGAGGAGAGCTTCTTGCCGGACGCGGCGGCATCCCACGCCGCGTCAATCGCATCAAAAATAAACGCCCGCGCGGACCGCAATACTGCTTCAGCCTCGCCGACCTGGGCTTGAATAGTGGGACGTTGCGCCAATGGTCGTTGCGTCCAGGCTGGCACTTTCTCGCTCGCCAGTGTGACGAATTCATCAAGCGCGCGTCGCGCGATACCCATTGCCACCGCGCATACACTCACCGCCATCAAGCCAAAAAACGGAAACCGATACAGCGGCGTGCTGATGTGTGGGACGGTAGCCCCCAGAATCGTTTCCCGTCCTTCCGGGACTAACGCGTCGCGCACCTGAAAATCGTGACTCCCCGTGCCGCGTAAGCCCGATGGGTTCCAGGTGTCGAGAATCTCGACTTGATCCGCCGCGAAGACCATTAAGTGGAGTTCGGGGTCACCACTTGGAAGCAGGCGTGGCTTGTCGCCATCCATCACCAGTGCGCCTCCGCAAATCCACTGGCAGTTTTGGATGCCACTGCCCCACTGCCACCGTCCGGTGACCCGGTAGCCGCCAGGAACGGGAACCGCTTTCCCGCTTGGCGCGACAGCCCCACCAGTGATGACGAACGGATTGGTGCCGTAGATGTCGCGTGCCCAGTGGTCAGGCAGAAGCGCGGCCAGTGTCGCCGTCACCGCGGCGATCATCACGCACCACCCGACCGAACCATCCGCTCGCGAGACTTCTTCAATCACACGCGCGATGTCTGACGGGTGCAGTTCGGCCCCGCCATACACGCGAGGTTGGGCGATACGAAAGAGACCCGCTTCCGCCAGCTGGTGCGCGAGGTCAGCTGGGAGTCTGCGGACGCGTTCGATTTCATCGGCCTGGGCCATGATTGCTGGTGTGAGTGCTCGTGCCGTGATGACTTCAGCGACTGGGGTGTGCTCCCTGCTTGCGTGAGAGGCGGTTTCCATGCGGAGGCTCGCTTTCGTGATTTTGGTGAGGTTACCGCCCACAGCGAAATCCCAGATCGGAAAACAGCGCGGAGGGGGCCTGCGCGGCGCTGAGCGCGAACACGCCGGAAGCGGTGCCGTTGCCATATCCATAGCTGCCGCCTCGCTCAATGGCCGCCGGAAAGTTGTGGCCATCTCCTTGGGTTTGCGCTGGGTTGGTGCCACTCATCAAATCATTGCCGTAGCCAGGATTGGTGATGCCACCCGTCTCTGGCGCGAAAGGATTGCTGTCCCCTTGCGTCCAATCCGCCACCCATTCCCACAGATTGCCGACCATGTCGTACACGCCGGCATCCGAGACGCAACTGGCGGCGGACCCCGATGGCAAGACATTCGCCGCCCCCGTATTGCAGGTGGCAATCCCATTGCCGCCAACTCCGGGATCGGGCGTCCCAAAAGCCGCGGCTTGC
>JABFSC010000109.1 GCA_013140885.1 Deltaproteobacteria bacterium
GTCTGCGCGCCGGTTGCGCGAAATACCGCCAATCCTCGTTCCATCTGAGCGAGGCCCTGGTCCGCTTGCCCTTGCCGGGTGAGTGCCCACCCCAGCGTTCCGCGCGGTGCCTTCCCAGAAGGTGAACTCTTGGTCCTGAGCGAGGGTCAGCAGGGCTTCCGCTTGTTGTCTTGCCTCATCAACCTCCCCGCGACACATATGCAGCGACGCGGCCATATCCACGGAAAAAACCAGGCTGAACGGATGCGCCAATTCCTGGGCGCGCGCCAGAGCCGCGCGATTCCACTCGACGGCTTGGTCGGGCATGCCCAAAAACCAGTGGGCGAAAGCGCCATACGCGAAACAGGCGACCGTGGGGTCTTGCACCGCTCGTGAGGCATACCAGTAGTGATTGGGGATGGCATGGAGAGCGGTGCCCGCCTCAAAGTGTTGGTGCGCAACGGTCAACTCTCCCTGGAAGAGCAGCGTGCAGCCGAGCATGAAGTGGGCATCGACGAGTGCGTTGGTCTCTTGTGTCGTTGACGCGAGGCGCAGGAGTTGTTCGGCCAACTCTCGTGCGAGAGTGAGTTCGGCGCGGACGAGATGGAACCCCCAGAGGCCGGCGATGGCGGGGAAGAGTTTTGGAGTTTCGCCAAGCTGTTGGCACAGTTCTCGCGCGCGGGCGTAAGCTTGCTCAACCTCCGGGGCGGCATAGCCCTTCACTGCCATCATCACTTGCCCGTACATCAACCGCATGCGCAACTCGTGCGTGAGGCGTTCCGGTGAGTCGGGCCATTGGGGGAGTAAGGTCAAGCCTTTGCGCAAGGCGGTAATCGCTTCGCGGTTAGCCTGGCGTAATAAGGCGTTGGTGGACGCGTGCTGGAGATAGCGGACCGCGCGCTGATAGTCGCGGCCCAACTCGAAGTGGATGGCTAATTCGGCGGCCTTTTCCCGTGCGCGCTCGCCATACGCAGCTTCTATCGAGCTGCCGAGCTGCAAATGGGTGCGCACCCGCTGGGGCGCGGTCAGGCGCTCATACAGAATGGTGCGGTACAGAGCATGCGTGAAGCGGTAGTGTGCCGCCACGCCGCCGTTGGGCCAGTCGCCCGCCTCCGCGAAGCGGAGAAAGGCACTCTGTTGCACGAGGTCATCACAGCGCTCTTCGACCACCTCGGCCGGTTCTTTCAGCACCGCCGCGATGGAGGTAGCGGAAAATTCGACGCCTTCCACGCTCGCGGTCAGGAGGGTTTTACGCTGGATAGGGGATAACCGCGCGAATTGCTGCTCCACCATTTGCCGGATGTTATGCGGAACAACCGTGGCGAGCGTGGCGGTGGCGGTCTGTTCTTCGTGGGTCGCGGCGTGCGCCAACGCGGCGCGCGCTTCGAGATCGTCAATCAGCTTGACCATGAAGAGGGGATTGCCCTCCGTATGGCGATAGAGGACAACGGCCAACGCGTGCGCATCAATCTGAGGCGCGAGCTGAATGCTCTCCGCTCCCCTGCACGCGGTCACATACTGTTCGACGGCGTCATGGGAGAGCAAGTCGAGAGCAATCTCGTCACTATGGTTCCGTCCCCGCAAGTCGAGGGTGATGGATTTCAGGGGATGGTCCTGGGCCGTGATCTCAAGCGGGCGATAGGAACACAACAGCAACAGGCGGGCGGGTTCTCGTCGCCGGGCCAAGACGGAGAGGAGATCAAGCGTGGCGAAGTCGCTCCAGTGCATATCCTCCAGGACGCACACCAAGGGCGCTTCTTCGCTCAATGCCTCTAGCGCTTCCGCCATCTCCCGGAGCATCCGCTCGCGCGTGACGGTACGGAGTTCGCGTTGCAACGCTTCCCGTTCAGCCTGGTTCAACAGCCAGGGCATTTGGATCAACCAGGTCGGAGCGAAGCGCCGCAGGATGGCCACCACCTGCGCTTCACGCGGATCGCGACAGAGCCGACCCAACGCATCCAAGATCGGGAGATACGCTTCCGCGGCGCCATGATGCTCGACACATTGGCCATGCAGCACGCGCACCGCATGCTGCTCGCGCGCCTGGGTCACGAATGTGTCAATCAATGCCGTCTTGCCAATACCAGCCTCGCCAGCGACGAAAAGCAGTTGTCGCCGACCGTGCAATGCCGCGCTCAAGCCCGCTTCCAGCCGTGTGAGTTCGGTAACGCGCCCGACCAAGATGGGTGCTGGGTGCTGGGGACTAGGGGGCGGGAGAGGAAGGGCACTTGGAACGGGGACCTCGGCACTCAGAACCGGACTCACGTCCGCGATGAACCGATAGCCGCGCCGGTGGACCGTGGCGATAAACCGTGGCGTCGTGGCATTGTCGCCCAGCAGTTCGCGAATCTCTTGGATGCAGACGGCTAAGACCGCCTCGCCGACCACCGTGCCAGGCCATCCGGCCTTGAGTAACTCGGCTTTGCTCACCATCTGGCCCGCGTTGGCCAGTAAACAGTGCAACACGGCGAAGACTTTGGGTCGCAAGGGGAGTCGTTCTTCTTCGCGCCACAAACACTGATTGCGTGGATCGAAGCGGAAAGCGGCGAATAACAAGGGAGTGGGCTCAGGATTCGTCACGAGTGTCTATCCGACGGATTTTAGAGAAACGTTAGAGAACTATTAGACTTTGCGCCGGCAATTGTGAGCCCTCTTTCCTACACTCTTCGTATGCAAAAGGTGGATTCGGAGCGACGAGAACTACCAGGTATGCGCATTATAAGAGAAAGGAGGTGCGGATCAAAGATAGCGAAAAAGATGTTGGCAAAAAAGGTTCGCTGCCGTTTTTGGAACGGCAGCGGGAGTTGGGTTTACGTAGCAAACAACACAAGTAAGGAGAAAAGTCTATGAAAAGCATGCATCGTTTAATGGTTACCGCAAGTACGATTCTGGCATTCAGTGGAGTAGTCGGCGCCCCGGTGGCTCAGGCTGCGGATACTAAAATTCAGTCAGCCGCTACGTGTTTCTATTTTTCTGGATTAGGGGTACCTGTTCGGGATGCGCTGGGACGATTCTTGAATACGAGCGTAGCCGCGGAGATCAACATCCTTTGTCCTGTTCTTCGTGATAACCTTGTGGCCGCTCCGATTGCGGTTCGAGTTGGGGTGCGTGATGTGAGTACAACATTGGTGGGAGCAGATGATATTTCCTGCCGTGTGCAGGGTGCCACCCAGATCGGGACCGGCACTTTTACCGGCCCCTTTACTTCGACTCCTAATGGGGCCAATCCTAACGGTACGGTCCTGAACTTGACGCTCCCAGCTATCCCGAACAATGCCTCCTTAAACGTGTTTTGCACCATTCCTCGGAGGGGGGTCAACCTTCTAACTACTGACCCACCTTCGTGGGTAGCGTCGATCTTTATTGACGAGCCATAACCATAAAAAATCCCCCTCACCCTGACCCTCTCCCAACCGGGAGAGGGAACCTGGAAGCAGCTTCGCTCCTCTGAACCGGAGGAGGTTGGCAAAAATGAGTAGGGGCGAATGATTATTCGCCCCTACGATCCGCTTTAGAAACCCAGCTCGGAATGAGAACCTAACCGCACGAGCTGAAGTCGGTCCGCGCTTGGTTTTCGATAGACTAAAATCAAGTCAGGACGAATATGACAATCGCGAAAACCTTTCCACTCTCCCTTTAACTCGTGATCGCGAAACCTTTCCGGCAATGGCTCGTCGTTCGCCAGTTTCCACAAGGCTTCAACAAAAGCGGATTCGAGGGAACCAACTTTCTTGAAATCCCGATTAAAGGCGGTCGTCCACTCTATCCTTCTCATTGGTGCCCATCGCTTCCAGGAATTGCTCAATGGTGTCCGCGGTTTGCAGGTTCCCTGCTCGCGCCTCTTCCATTGCCGCGATAGTTTCGGCGTTCGGGACGAACGGATCAAACGGTAGCTCATGGTCTTGAGCTACCTTCATCAACATCAGCCGGATGGCATCTGAAATAGTCAGCCCCATCGCCGCTAGCACGGCGGTGGCTTCCTCTTTCACGGCGTCATCAACGTGTGTTTCAATGAGAGCATCTGTTGCCATGAGCAAACCTCCGCGTATCTGGCGGGCGAGACGCCCGCCCCCCAGCAGTTACGCACTCTCTTTCTTCCTACCCAACGCCTCATCCACCATGTGTTCCGGCACCCGCGCGTAGTGATCGAATTCCATCGTGTAGGTCGCGCGCCCTTGGGTCAGCGACCGCGTCGCCGTGGCATAGCCGAACATTGTCGCCAGCGGCACATGCGACAGAATCGTGCGAATGCCCGTGCCGCGTTCTCCCAGCTCCGTCACTTTGCCGCGCCGGGATTGCAGGTCGCCCATGATCGTCCCCATGTACTCTTCCGGGACCACCACTTCGACTTTCATCACCGGTTCGAGCAACACCGGCTTGGCTTTCTTGATCGCTTCCTTGAAGCCAATCGACCCGGCCAACATGAACGACATTTCCGAGGAATCGACCTCGTGATAGCTGCCGTCGTACAGGCTCACCGAAATGTCGATCACCGGGTACCCGTAGGTCACCCCAGTCGTGGCCGCTTCACGAATGCCTTTTTCAATCGGTTGAATGTATTCGCGCGGAATCGACCCACCTTTAATGTCGTTGGAGAACACGATCCCCAGGTTTTGGTTGGGTTCGATCTTCAAGTACACGTGCCCAAACTGCCCGCGTCCACCCGACTGGCGGATGTATTTGCCTTCCGCCTCGGCGGGTCGCGAAATCGTTTCGCGATACGCGACCTGGGGCGCGCCGGTGTTCACCGCGACTTTGAACTCGCGCACCAGCCGGTCGATGATGATTTCCAGATGCAACTCACCCATGCCGGAGATCAATGTCTGGCCCGTCTCTTCGTTCGAGTTGACCACCAAGGTCGGGTCCTCCGACGAGAGGCGCTGTAACGCCAACCCTAGTTTTTCCGAATCGGTCTTGGTCTTCGGCTCGATGGCGAGGGAAATCACGGGCTGCTTGAAGGTGATCGGCTCCAGGATCACCGGCTTGTCACGGTCAGTGATGGTATCGCCAGTCGTGAAGTTCTTGAGTCCGACCGCCGCGACGATGTCGCCGGAGATCGCCATGTCGATGTCTTCTTTTTTATTGGCGTGCATGCGGACCAGACGCCCGACCCGTTCGGTCTGCCGCGTGCGCGGGTTAAACGCCATGTCGCCAGTGCGCAAGCCGCCGCTGTACACGCGAATGAAGGTCAATTGCCCGGAGTAGGTGTCGTGCATGGTCTTGAACGCCAGCGCCGCGCGAATCGGGTCGTCCACTTGCCAGGTCTTCTCTTCGCCATCGGGAATCGAGCCGGTGATCGGCTTCTCTGGTGACGGCAGATAGTCCGTGATCGCGTCGAGCAGCGGTTGCACGCCTTTGTTGCGCAACGCCGTGCCACACACGACCGGGAAGAGCGCGATGTCCTTGGTCTTCTTGCGAATCGCGGCGACGATTTCGTCGGTCGTGAGCGCCTCGCCCGCGAGATATTTTTCCAGCAACGCATCATCGGCGTCCGCGACCGATTCGAGGAGCTGTTCGCGATAGTGCTCCACGTCCTCGACCATGTCGGCGGGAATCGCTTCTTCATGGAAGCGCGCGCCCAGCGTGTCTTCTTCCCACACGAGTGCTTTTTGCCGAATGAGATCGACGACTCCCAGAAAGCCATCTTCCTTGCCGATGGGCAATTGGGTGAGCAGCGGTTTGGCTCCGAGCCGGTTGGTGATCTGCTTGACCACGTTGTGGAAGTCCGCGCCCACGCGGTCGAGCTTGTTGATGAAGACGATGCGCGGCACGCGATATTTATCGGCTTGTCGCCACACGGTCTCGGACTGGGGTTCAACGCCACCGACGCCGCAGAACACCACGACCGCGCCATCCAGCACGCGCAGACTGCGCTCCACCTCGGTGGTGAAATCCACGTGGCCAGGCGTGTCGATGATGTTGATTTGGTGATTGTTCCACAGACAGGTGATCGCGGCGGCGGTGATCGTGATGCCGCGTTCCCGCTCCTGGGGCATCCAGTCCGTGACGGCGGTGCCGTCGTGGACCTCGCCGATCTTATGGGACATGCCGGTGTAATAGAGAACCCGTTCGCTGACGGTGGTTTTGCCGCTGTCAACGTGGGCGATAATACCAATGTTCCGAATACGCTCTAAAGGTGTAGACATCTGCTTCTCCGTTCGTCCACTTAACGGGACGTACTACAAATCATCTGGTCGTTGAGAATGAAGAAAACGAACTGCTCAGGATATGAGCGGAGATGAGTATTAGAATGTGCTGTCGCGCCGTGGAAATTTCACCGCGCTACCCTACAGTAAAATCGCGCGCTGTCCAAGAGGGGACCGCGCGCAAAATGTGAGGAGCCCCCCCAACTCCTTGCTTGGGTAGCTGATTTTCTTTATACACGATGGGGTGGATGAATTGATGTGTCCCAAGTGCCTCGCGTGAGGCTTCCCTTATTGTCTCTCTGCCAGACCGTTCCGGTCAACTAACAAGAAGCTGATTATCTATATGTCTGAAGTGATCTCATCGCATAGCCAAGAAGAGGTGCGGCCAGAGCTGGTCACACCAACCCATTCCCAAGCCCCGATCGTCACCAAAGGCAAATTTTTCTTCGCCGGCGAAGAAAAATTCTTCGTCAAAGGCGTGACCTACGGCCCGTTTAAGCCTGGTTCGCATGGCGCGCCGTTGCACGGGGCACCGTTTCCCGAACGGGAGATGATCCTGCGCGACTTCGCCCTCATGCGCGAGGTCGGCGCCAATACCTTCCGCACCTTCACCGTGCCGCCGCGCTGGCTGTTGGACATGGCTGGGGAAGCGGGCTTGCGCGTGATCGTGGGCATTCCCTGGGCTGAACATGTCGCGTTCCTTGATTCGCCCCAATTGATCCGCGATATTCATCGCACCATCGCCAATGGCGCCACCGCCTGTCGCGATCATCCCGCCGTGCTCGCCTGTCTGGTCGGCAACGAGATTCCTCCCGACATGGCGCGCTGGCATGGCCCGGACCGCGTGCGCAATTTCCTCGCGAAACTGGTCGCCACCGTCAAGAGCGTCGATCCGCAACGGTTGGTCAGTTACGCCAACTTCCCCTCGACCGAGTATCTCGATTTCGACGATCTCGATTTCGTCTCGTTCAATGTCTACCTCCATCGCGAAGCCTCGTTCCGTAGTTATCTGTCGCATCTCCACAATCTGGCGGTGGACAAGCCGCTCATCTTGACCGAGTTCGGCATGGACTCCATTCGAGAAGGCGCGGAGGCGCAAGGTGAGACGCTCGGCTGGCAGGTGCGCGCTGGGTTTGAGATGGGACTCGCGGGGACGGTCATCTTCGCGTGGACCGATGATTGGTACGCCCTGCCGCTGTCGGGCGAGGGTGGGTTTCAGGTCGAGGACTGGGCGTTTGGCCTGGTGGACCGCGAGCGCAACAAGAAGCCCTCGTTTCATACCGTGCAGCAATCCTACAACGCGCCGTTGCCACCCGCGCTGACCGAACATCCGAAAGTGTCCGTGGTCGTCTGCGCCTACAACGCCGAGCGCACCATGTTCGCTTGCTTGACGTCGCTCGAAAAACTCAACTATCCCAACTATGAAGTGGTGATCGTCAACGACGGCTCGACTGACCGCACCCGCGAGATTAGCGAACGCTTCGGCAAGTTTCGCTTGATTAACCAAGAAAACAAGGGACTCAGCGCCGCCCGCAACGTGGGTATCGAAGCGGCGGAAGGGGAGATTGTCGCTTTCACTGATTCCGATTGCGTGGCCGACCCGGATTGGCTGCACTATCTGATCACGACCTTTACCCGCTCTGGCCGCGCCGCCGTGGGTGGGCCGAACTTCCCCCCACCTGAAGATACGCTGGTGCCGTCGGCGGTCGCGGTATCGCCCGGTGGCCCCACCCATGTACTGATGAGTGATGACGTGGCCGAGCATATCCCCGGCTGCAACATGGCGTTCAAGAAGAGCGCGTTAGCGGAGATCGATGGGTTTGACCCGGTCTTCCGCGCGGCGGGTGATGATGTGGACCTCTGTTGGCGCTTGCAGAACCAGGGGTATCAAATCGGCTTTAGTCCCGCCGCCGTGGTGTGGCATTTCCGCCGCAACACTGTCAAAGCCTACCTCAGCCAACAGCGCGGCTACGGCAAGGCCGAGGCGCAACTCTATTTCAAGCATCCCTACCGTTTCAACCTGCTTGGCCAGTCGCGCTGGCTCGGTCGCATCTACGGCGACCTCTCGTCCTTCTTCCTTTCGCGCCGCCCGGTGATCTATTCCGGCACCTTTGGCCGGGGGTTGTTCCAGACGATGTATGAGCCACCCTCGTCGTTGCTGGCCTTCCTGCCGATGACGCTGGAGTGGAACCTGGTGGCGATTGCCCTGTTCCTCGCCGCCTTCATTCTCGGCGGGACGATGTGGCTGGCGGTGGTTCCCTTGCTCATCTCCGTTGGGTGGTGCGTGGCCAGCGCGGTACGCGCCCGTATCGACCAACGCTTCGGGAATTTTCGCTCACGCATGCTCGTGGCCGCGCTCGCCTATCTTGGTCCCTTTTATCGTGGCATTGAGCGGTATCGCTGGCGTATCCGTGGGCTGACCGATGTCGAACCGATTCAGTTCGATGAGGCCGGACAGGAGCCGGAGATTTCGTGGCGCGACCGCTCGCTGCGGGTGGCCTATTGGAGTGAGCAGGGCCTGGAGAAGGAAAATGTCCTGCATGCGTTGATGGAGTTCTTGCTGCCGCGTAAATACTTGATCGCCATCGACCAAGGGTGGAGCAATTGGGACCTGGAAATCTCACGGGGCCTGTGGTCCATCGCTCAGGTTCGTGTCGGGACCGAAAATCACGGCGAGCAGAAACGGTTATTGCGGGTCAATTGTGGGGTGCATTTGTCACTGCCGGCGAAAATCGTGTTGCTGGGGTATCTCGCCCTGTGGGCTCTGGGGATGTTGGTGGGAGTCGGGGCCGTGGCGGTGGCGGCGACCATCGTGGGACTCATCAACTTGGTGGTGATTTTGCGCCAGAACTTCCGGCTGGGGCGTGTCATGTATCACGCCATTGAGATTGCCGCTGAGCGAATCCGCCTGACCCCCGTGCAACCGGCCAGCGGAAAATCCTAACGTTATGGCCATGTCCCCCTTACGTCGGCAGATTCTCGCGCTGCTGCACCCCTATCGTGGGCTCTTCCTCTTCGCGTTGCTCCAAGTCGGGCTCATCGCCGCGGCGGAACTGCTCAAACCGTGGCCGCTCAAAGTCATCATCGACCATGTCCTGGGCGACAAGCCCTTGACGTGGCCGGTGGTGGCGGGCTGGTCGCGCGAGACGTTGCTGCTGGCCACCTGCCTGAGCCTGGTCACGATCTACCTGGTGCTCGGCGTGCTCACTCTCGTCAATAACTATACGACCATCCGCATCGGCCAGAGCATGGTCAACGACCTGCGGGCCGCGCTCTACAATCACTTGCAACGCCTGTCGCTCGCCTTCCACAACCGGCGGGAGACCGGCGACTTGCTGTACCGGGTGACGGCGGACACCTATTCGATCCAGACGCTGGCGATGAATGGCATCTTCTCCATTCTCACGGCGTTGGTCCTGCTGGTGGGGATGGCGGTGGTGATGTTCCAGCTTGACTGGCTGCTGACCCTTATCGCCCTGGGGGTGTGCCCGCTGTTGTTTTTGACCATCTCCATGATGAGTGCCCACATCAACCGCGCGGCCACGCTGGCGCATGAGCGGGAGAGCGCGATCTACTCCTTGGTGCAACAGGGGATGTCGGCCATCCGGGTGATTCAGGCGTTCACCAAGGAGGAAGAGGAGCATCGGCGCTTCGTGGCCGCCAGCCAGGAGAGTTTGTTGGCCAGCTTGCGGCTCTACAATTTGCAGTCGCTCTATGCCGGGGTGGTCAATGCGGTGATCGCCCTGGGCACCGCGCTGGTGGTGTGGGTCGGCGCGCGCCATGCCATGGCCGGGACGCTGAGTGTTGGTGACCTGGTGGTGTTCACCGCCTACCTGGCGTCGTTGTATGGACCCATCAATATCATTAGTCAGACGTTGGGACAGATTGAGGGGGGCAAGGCGGGGTTCCGCCGGGTGCAAGAAATCCTGGCGGTGGAACGCGATTTAGTGGACGGCACCCGCGTCCTGCCGGAGAAGAGCGTGCGTGGCGAGGTGGTCTTCGAGAATGTGTCCTTTGGTTATGACCCGGACCAGCCGGTGTTACGTGGGATGAATCTGCATGTGCGGCCTGGCCAGACCGTCGCGGTGGTGGGACCCAGCGGGGCGGGGAAATCGACGCTGGTGAGTCTGCTGCCACGGTTTTACGATCCGCAGCAGGGGCGGGTGTTACTGGATGGGATGGATGTGCGGGAGATGACCTTGGTGTCATTGCGGCAGCAGATCGCGATGGTGCTCCAACCGCCGCTGATCTTCCCGATCACTATTCGTGAGAATATCGCCTATGGCAGACCAGGAGCATCGTTCGCCGAGGTTGAGCGGGCCGCGCAGCTCGCGCGCATTCACGAGAAGATTCTACGGTTGCCACAGGGATATGACGCGGTGATCGGGGCGCAGGGCACCACGTTGTCGGAAGGAGAGCGGCAACGGATGACGATTGCCCGCGCCATTCTGCGCGATGCGCCGCTGCTGATTCTGGATGAACCGACCTCATCGGTTGACGCGGAAACGGAAGCGCTGATCATGCAGGGGTTCGAGGAGCTGATGGTGGGGCGGACGACGTTCATCATCGCGCACCGGCTTTCGACCATTCGCAAGGCGGATGTGATCCTGGTGGTGCGGGGTGGGCAGATCGTGGAGCAGGGGGCGTTCGCGGAACTGATGCAGCGGCAGGGGGCGTTCGCGGCGTTGTATCAGACGCAGTTTAGTGATGTGCCAGAACAGCGGAGCGCGATGGGGTAATGTGGACCTTGTCACAGGAGGGCTTTTTTGGGACTGCGGCGGCTGAGACGCCGCTTTGGCTGTGCGCGGAGTAGGGGTGCCTTGCTTGGGCGTCGGCAGCCAAAGCGCCACCGTTGGCGGCGCAGTCCATAGTAGGAGGAGCCGTCCCGGCGAGGCGTCTCTGCAAAAAAGATAAAAGTGAGGACCCGACTATGCGCATTATTGTATCCGGCATGATTGGCACCTACCCCCTCGGTGGGGTGGCCTGGGATTATTTACAATTCGTCTCTGGCTTCGTCACCCTGGGGCACGAAGTCACCTACGTCGAAGACACCGGCTTGTGGGTCTACCACCCCCAGCTGCAGACCTTCACCGACGACAGCACCGCCAACGCCCACTACCTGCAACAGGTACTGGCCACCGTGCCGGGCATGGCCTCGTCCTTCGCCTTTCGTGATCCACGCGGGGTGCTGCACGGCCTATCCGAAGAGGAACTCCGCCGCCGCTGCCGTGAAGCCGACCTATTGCTCAATGTGTCCGGCGTCTTGTGGCCACGCGACGTATACCGCGAAGCGAAAGTCATGGCCTACTACGACAGCGACCCACTCTACACCCAAGCCGGGGTGATGGCCGTCAAGGAAGGGCAGGGGACCGAGCACCACCAACGCACCGTCCCCTGGTTTTGGAAACATGATGTCTTTTTCACCATGGCCGAGAATATCCATGACCCCTCCTGCCTGATTCCGAAGTGTGGCATTGATTGGAAAACCACCCGCCAGCCGATCACCCTGCCGGATTGGCCGTTCACCTATACCGAACAGGCGCGCGAGTTCACCACGATCATGTCGTGGAAAACCAACCCCACGTTGCCGGTGGTGGGGGGACGGGTGTACGGCGGCAAGGATGTCGAGTTTCTCCGCTTCCAACAGTTACCGCGGTTCGCGTCCGCCCCGCTTGAAGTGGCGCTGTCTGGTCCCGCCCCACGCGAGGAGCTGACGCGTGAGGGCTGGATTCTCGTCGATGCGGCGGAACGCTCCTCGACCATGGCCCGCTACCGCGACTACATCGGTGCCTCGCGGGGGGAGTGGAGTATCGCCAAGGAAGCCTACGCGGCAACCATGAGCGGGTGGTTCAGTTGCCGTAGCGCCTGCTATTTGGCGATGGGCAAGCCGATTGTCGTCGAAGAGACCGGCGTCTCACATCATTACCGGACCGGCGAGGGGATTTGGACCTTCCGTACTATTGAAGAAGCGGCGGCGGCGATCGAGGCGATTAACACCAACTATCGCCAACAATGTGAAGCGGCGCGCGCGATGGCCGAGCAGTATTTTCGCGCGGAGACCGTGCTAGAGCAGCTTTTGCGGGATGCTGGGTTCTGACCGCGAGAACCGCGGGCGAGGGCGGCAAATCAAAAAATCAAAAGGCGAAAATCAAAAGGCAAAAATGGGGAGAGGCGGGAGCCGGGGACTCGTAGCTATCCCTGCGTGGGGCTCAATGCCTGCGCTCCGCTCCCCATTCTTCCAGCGCCAACGGCGCGGCCCATGCTAGCCAGGGGCATCGCCTCTGGCGCTTTTGACCAGGCCCCCATCATTAACCCACCGCTTGTTTTCATCTCGCCCTCCAGCTACAAAGCGGGCGGCCTTCAGGTTCAAGTACGCGGCAAGGAACACCCCGCCACTCGCTTCCACAGCGCGGGCGCGGATCGAAGGAGGAGGAGAGGCGATGCACACATCTCGGACATGGCCATTCATTGTCATGGTTCTGCTGTTTTGCGCGGCGACGGCCATCACTGGTGAAAGCCAGACGCGACCCGGCGTCGTGTTTGAGTTCGCGCCAGTGCTGGACGACAACGAACTGAGTACGTCGCTGTCTCCCAAAGAACTGCAACACCTGCGCGAAAACGACCCTGGCGACAAAAGTGTCAGTCGCAATTCCCGCTCCCAGCAAGCGATTAGCCGAGAATCGCGGGCTTTGATCTCGGTTGATCCTGGGTTCACGCCAGAAATCGAGCCCAACGGCACGACCGCCACGGCGACCCCCTTGAGCGGCACCAGTGTCCGGGTGCAGGCGAATCTCTTTCCTAATGGCGATGTGGATTTCTATTCCTTCAACGCCACTGCGGGAGACCGCATTTATGCGGCGACGATGACCTCCTTCTCGGCCGGGAGTAGCACTGACAGCCAGCTTACCTTGATCGCCTCGGATGGCATTACCGTGATCGAGTTCGACGACGATAATGGCTCCTTCGCCGGTCTTTCCTCAACGATCTCAGGGGCTACGATCCCGACGACGGGAACGTATTTCCTGAGGGCCAACGATTTTACTGCGGGCACCGCTTCGGAGCGGCCCTACGAACTCTATCTCCGACTACAAAGTGGGACGCCGACGCCCGAGGTCGAAGCCAACGACACCCCTGCGACCGCGAACCCTCTGCCGGCTAACCGTTGGGTGAGCGGCACGCGTAATCCGGCTGCGGCGACCGAACAGGACTGGCAGAGCCTGACGCTCAACGCTGGTGATACGGTATTCCTCAGCCTCGACCTCGATCCAGAGCGCGATGGGACGGTCTGGAATGGGCGACTCGGCTTTGCCCTTTTCGGTGATGCGAACAATCAGATACTCGTTGTTGATGATCCCGGAACCGGGGACGTCACGCCCAATCCTAATCGGCCCTCCGAGGCATTCTTCATGACGGTGAAGACGGCCGGGACTTACTTTGCATTCGTGGATTCGGCCAGTGCGGCGACCGGCGGCCCGACGGCGACCTATCACCTCAGCGTCACCGTATTCCCGGCGGTGGATGCGGGAGTGAACTGCACGACCTATACGAGTACTGATGTCCCTAAGACCATCGGCCCAGGGACGGGCTTGGTTAGCTCAACCATTACCGTGCCCGGCAACCCGCGCATCGCCGACGTGGATGTGAGTATCGTTCTTAATCACGCGGTGATGACGGATATCGATGCTCATCTACGCTCGCCCGCAGGCAATGACAACGGCTTGTTCACCGACATTGGCTCCGCGGCTACTGGCGGACAAACCCAGATGGACATCACCTTCGATGACGAGGCGGCCATTCCGCTAGCGTTTACGGGTCTGAGGCCGATCATAGTCAAGCCGGAGCTCGCCTATCGCCTGTCTTGGTTCGACGGTGAGAATGCGGGTGGCACCTGGACACTTGATCTGCGTGACGATACCGCTGGTGCGAACGGCGGGACCTTGACGAGCTGGAGCCTACGCATCTGCGAACCCGCGCCGCCACCCGCGTGCGCCACCGGGTTCACGCCACAGACGGTATTCTCGACTGACTTCGAGAGCGGCGCGGCTGGGTTTACCCATTCCGGAACCGCGGACGAATGGGAGCTTGGGCTGCCCGCCACGATCGCGACCACGACCGCCAACCCCGTCGCGGGGTTCAGTACCTGTAACAGTGGGATAAGCTGCTGGAAGACCGATCTCGACAACACTTACAACGTATCGAGCAGCCAGGACCTGGTGTCGCCGAACATGAACTTGGCTGGCCTGTCGGCACCCGTTGTCGTTACTTGGGCGCAACGCTACCAAATAGAAAATGCCACTTTCGACCACTACTCGGTCGATCTCCAGCAGGCCGGTGGTGCTACGCCCGTCCGTCTTTTTGAATGGCATGAAGCGACGATGACGAATGCTCCGGGAAACCCACTCACTAACATCGGGGCAAGCGCGGGCTGGGGGACCGTCCGTGCGCGCGCGGATGCCCTCGCTGGGCTGAATACCGAACTCCTCTTTCGTCTTGACTCGGATAAC
>JABFSC010000399.1 GCA_013140885.1 Deltaproteobacteria bacterium
TGGGTGGCTTGATGAGTATCACTGGCCAACCGGGGAGTGGGCCGTGGCGGGTGGGAATTCCTGTGGCTGACCTCAGTGCCGGACTGCTCGCGGCCCAGGGAGTTCTCGTCGCCTTGCTGGAACGTGAACGTTCGGGTGAAGGGCAATGGGTGCGTACTTCGCTCTTGGAAGCGATGATCGCCATGCTCGATTTTCAAGCGACACGCTGGTTGATGGACAAGGAGGTCCCTCCCCAAGCTGGGAACAATCATCCCACGAGCATTCCCACTGGGACGTTCCGCGCCAAGGATGGGCACCTCAATATCGCCGCTGGTGGACAGCACATGTGGAAACGGGTGTGTACCGCGCTGGAGATCCCAGAACAGTATGAGGACCCACGCTTCGCCACGGCAGGGAAGCGCTCGAAAAACCGTGACGCCCTGACGGTGGTGCTTGAAGAAAAGCTCCACACGAAAACGGTTGCCGAATGGGTGGAGATTCTCAACGCCGCTGGGGTGCCGACGGGGCCGATTCTGAGCATTGACCAAGTCTTCGCCAATGAGCAGGTGCGGCATTTAGGGATCGCGACGCCGCTCGCGCATCCTCAGCTTGGCACGATCGAGGTGTTAGGGCTGCCAACGACACTCAGCCGTACCCCCGGAGCCGTGCGGATGGCAGCACCGGAAAAGGGTGAGCATACGGAAGCGGTTTTGCTCGAGTTGGGGATGAGTGGAGAAGAGATTCAGGAACTGCGCGCCGCTGGAGTGATCGCGGCGCGGTAGCGCGTATACCCGATGGTGCAACGGCGTGAAGGGAAGTCCTCGCTTTCCTATTTCTTCAACGACTGCCTATACGCCGCCACCGCCTCTTTCGGAGCACCGTCGAATTGCAAGGTCCCATTTTTGAGCCAGATTGCTCGCGTACAGACCTGTTCGACAAACGCGAGATTATGCGTCACCACCATCACTGCTTTGGCGGCCTCAATCAGGTCGCGAATTTTCATACCGGCCTTCTCATAAAAGGCGATGTCCCCGACATTGAGCGCTTCGTCGAGAATGAGCAGGTCGGGGTTGATGGCGGTCGCCACGCTGAACCCCAACCGCACGCGCATCCCACGGGAATAATGTTTCACTGGCTCGTCAATGACGTGCGCGAGCTCGGAAAAATTGACGATCTCATCGTAGACTTCGTCCAGACGCCACTTGGGAATCCCCATCATCATGCCGTTGAGATACACATTGTCTCGGCCTGTGAGCTGTTCGTTAAAGCCGGTGCCGAATGTCAACAACGCGGTGAGCGCTCCCCTGAGCACGATCTCTCCTTGGTCGGCTTGCAAGATGCCACTCAGCGCCTGACACAGCGTCGTTTTTCCCGCCCCGTTGGGGCCAATAATCCCGACCACTTCCCCTTCGTTGACGGTCAACTTCAAGTCTCGCAGTGCCCAAAACCGATCGTTTTCCGTCCGGCTGAGGGTTGGGAGGAAAACGGACACACCTGCGGTTGTCGGAGTTGTGCTCGCGCGTAAGGTGAACTGGACGCTGAGGTTTCGAACCTCAATGACCGGCGCTCCCGGCGGCGGGGGGATGAGATCGGGCATCGGCGTGGCCACCGGTGCCGCGACTTTCTGTTGCGCGTCTGCTTTTGGGATGGAGTCCGTGTAGGCACGGACCACTTCGGCTGCGTCTCCGCTTGCCTTGACCCTTCCGTTCGCGAGCCACAGTGCCCGCGAACAATAGAGTTCCACGAAGGAGAGTTGATGGGTGACAACGATGACGAGTTTGGCCTTCTCGGCCAGTTCACGCATCTTGTGTCCGGCCTTTTCGCTAAACTCCAGGTCGCCCACACTCAAGGCTTCATCGATGATCAAGATATCGGGGTCGAGCGCCGTTGCTACGCTAAACCCCAACCGCGCCCGCATTCCGCTCGAATAATGTTTGAGCGGTTGGTCAATAAAGCGCCCCAGACCGGCGAACTCGATAATGTCAGGAAGAGTGGCCGACAGCACACGCCGGGAAACCCCTAACATCATGCCGTTCAACAGGATGTTGTCACGCCCGGACAGTTCCGCCTGAAATCCGACTCCGAGCGACAGCAAGGTGGAGACTGTTCCCGCGATGTGCAGACTTCCGGTATCGGGCCGCAGCAGACCACAGATCGCTCGACAGAGGGTGGTTTTGCCCGCGCCATTGCCGCCAATGATGCCAATGACCTCCCCTGCGGCAGCCGTCATATTCACCTCTTGAAGGGCCCAGCGCACTTCGGGCTTTTGCCGACGCCTGCGGGAGAAGATGCGGTACGTCAGCGACTGCAGGTCTTCGCGTTTCGTGCCCAGCTCATATTTGACCCCGATATTCACCGCCTCCAGCAGCGGTTTTCCCTGGAGAGAAGTGACTTCTGGGACTGCCGCGAGCGGGACAGGGATAAGACTCATGTCCAAAAGGTAACTCCTTACAGCGCTTTTACAATCTCATGCTCAAAGCGGCTGTAATAGTAGGTCACGCCCACGATCCACAGCAGGGACCCCAGCCCAATCTCCAACAACACTAATCCATTTGGTCCGCTTTGGGCCAGAAACATCGTCCGATAGCTCGCGAGAAAGTGCGTCATGGGATTCCAATCGAGAATCCAGCGGTGCCCCTCCGTTACCATGTCTGTTCGCCAAATCACGGGCGAGATAAAAAACCATACCCGCAGCAGGGGACCAACCAGATTGTCAATGTCGCGGATGAAGACACACACATAGGCGATCGTTACCGCGAGAGCGGCTAAGAAGAGCAATTGCATGACGATCACATACGGCAGCCAGAGGAGGGCAGTGGTCGGCGCAAGATGAAAAAACACCGAGCCCAGGGCCACCACCAGGAGGCCGAACCCAAAGTGAAAGAGTTGGGTCAGCGTCGCACTGAGGGGAAAAATCAGTTTGGGGAGGTAGACCTGACTGATGACGCCAGCTTGCGCGATAATCGAGCGCGCCGCGCCAGCTACCGTGGAACTCACCCACCGCCACACAATCATCCCCAGAATGAGATACATGCCATAGTCGTCCCCCCCCGGACGGTGAAACACCAGCACCACGAGCACGTAATAGACCGCCACATCCAGAAGCGGGTCGAGCAGCCACCAAAAATAGCCGAGAAAACTGTTGCGGTGTTGCGCCTTTAACCCCGACGTGACCAGATAGACGAACAAGTCCCTGCGCTTGTACAACTCCTCCACATACCGGCCCATCGTCACGTGTGCTCCTTACCGTTCAACGCCGCTCTCGATCCGAAGCGTTTCTCTGTCCTTGTGTTTTCCCGTGCTTCTCGCCAAGAGCAGCCAACGGTACGCAACGCCGCTGACCTTAGCGAATGTGGCCATAAAAGTCAGCAGGTGCTGACCGTGAGAGCGCTCCCGCCTCACGACAGGACTTCTGAATTCACCGGTGTCGGCGGACGGGTGCCATTGAGAAAAGCGACGATATTGTCCGCCGCGAGGGTGGCCATCCGGGTGCGCGTGGCGATACTGGCACTGCCGACATGAGGGACAATCAGACAGTTCTCCAGCGTCAGCAGTGGGTCATCCGATGGAATCGGTTCAGGGTCGGTGACATCAAGCGCGGCGCCAGCGATGAGCCCATCGCGCAACGCTGCATACAACGCCCGCGCATCGACAATCGGCCCACGGGCGGCATTGATGAGAAAAGCCGAGTGTTTCATCATGTGGAATTGCGGCGTGGACAAGAGATGTCGAGTGTCGGCGCTGAGTGGCGTCAAGACCAGGACAAAGTCAGACTCGCGTAACAAACTCGGCAGTTCGACCCGCGTACAGCCGAACCGTTCCTCGGCGGCGGCATTGCGACCTCGATTGGTGTAGAGGATGCGCATATCGAAACCATGCGCGCGTTTGGCGACCTCGGTCCCAATTCTCCCCAGGCCAATAATCCCCAAGGTCGCATGATGAACATCGTGGCCCAGAAACGCGAACGGGCTCCACGCGCCCCAACGACCGGCGCGGACCATGCGTTCGCCTTCGCCAATGCGTCGCGCGATCCCCAGAATCAGCGCGAAGGCGAGGTCCGCCGTCGTTTCGGTGAGGACCCCTGGCGTGTTGGTGAAAACAATACCGCGGTTCGTCAGCGCCGGGACGTTCACGTTGTCGTACCCGACGGCCATATTCGCCACGATGCGTAATCGCGGCGCGTGGGCGAGCAACTCGTCATCAATGCGCTCGGTCACCATGCACAGCAGCGCGTCGGCATCGTGGACACCGTCGAGCAATGTCGCGCGTGGGATGATGTCCTCACGGTCCCAGACGCGCACGACTCCACGGGCACGCAACGGCGCGAGCGCGACTTCAGGAAGCTGGCGGGTGACATAAATCGTGGCGGGCATGTTCCTCCTCCGCGGGAAAAATGGCATAACGTCAGCGGGTGGCATCATTCAGAAGGACGGACGAGAAAGCAACCCACACGAAGGAGTGCGTATGGATCTACCATCGGAAAAAAGTCTGCAACGCATGCGGACGTATGTGAAAAAATACTGGGAGAAGAGTGGGAGCTTTCCTCATCCAGACAAGGAAGTGACCGAAGCCGTGGTGTTGGGGCTCGCGGCCAATATTGATCTGGTGGGGCGACCCCTGTGTCCCTGCAATTTTTACCCGGATAAGAAAGCCGAAGTGGAACGGAGTCGTGAATGGGTGTGCGCCTGTGACGAGATGAAGAAGTGGAAGTATTGTCACTGCCTGCTGTTCGTGGCTCCAGATGGGAATCCGATCACGGAGTATCTCCCGGAAGACCACGAAGGACGACAAATTTATGGCCTCGTCAAAGACCCAATCCCAGGAAAAGGACGAGAAGCATCAACAAAAGAGGAGGAGTAAGTTATGAAGATTGGATTTTTCGCCATTGGGATCGGCCCAGCCGCCGAGCCCGACCTGATCGCGCAGACCGCGCAGACCGCGGAGAAGTGCGGATTTTATTCGCTGTGGGCTCCCGAACATGTGGTCTTGATCGACAACTATCTCTCGAAGTATCCGTATTCCAAGGATGGGCGGTTGCCGATGCCGACCACCGCGATCGACATTCTTGACCCGTACATCGCGTTGACCTACGCGGCGGCGCTGACCAAGACCATTCGCCTTGGTACTGGCATCAGCCTCATTCCAGAACGCAGCCCGGTGGTGACGGCCAAGGAGATCGCCAGTCTCGATAAGCTCTCTGGCGGGCGGTTTGACCTGGGAGTTGGCGTTGGTTGGCTGGAAGAAGAGTTCGCGGCGGTGCAAGTGCCGTGGAATCGACGTGGGGACCGGACTCGTGAATATCTTAAGGCAATGCAGAATCTGTGGACGGAAGAGGTGTCGGAGTTCAAGGGTGAGTTCTGTAGCTTCCCGAAAGTGCGGATGTATCCCAAGCCGGTGCAGAAACCGTATCCACCGATTGTGTTTGGTGGCGAGAGCACGCCGGCGCTCAAACGTGTCGCGGAAATTGGGGATGGCTGGTTTGGCGTAAACGTGACCCCGGAAGACGCTGCGGCGAAAATCGCGCGGATTAAGCAGTATGCCCAAGCGGCGGGGCGTGGCAGCGTGAAGTTCTCATTCGCCATTTCACCGGGCATTGGCTCACCCATTGAGATGGATATGGTGAAACGCTACCGCGACGCGGGCGTTGATCAAGTCATCGCGGGGGGCATTCCCAGTGACCCGAAACAAGCGCAAGCGGAAATCGAACGGCTGGCGGAGAAACTCGTGGTGCCGTCTAGGAGTCTGTAGGAGTCTGTAGGAGTCTAGGAGTCCCCGATTCTCAGACTCCTAGACTCCTAGACTCCCAGACTCCTATCTTCGTTCCTCCTTCAACACCCCCGCCTCCCGCAGTTTTTGCACGTCCGCCGCTGTCCGTCCCAGATACTGGGTTAGGACTTCTTCGTTGTGCTGTCCCAGTGTCGGCGCGGTCAGCGGCAGTTCTTCTGGAAATTCGGAAAATTTCAACGGGAATCCTGGCACATCGAATTCTCCATCATGCGTGGCATCGGAAATTGTCCGCACGGTGCCGCGCTCACGGAGGTGCGGATAACTCAGCGTGTCCTCGACCGAAAGCACTGGAGCCACGGGGACGTTGAAACGCTCCATGTGGGCCACCGCGCTCGGTACGTCGGGAAAGGTGTGCAACCAATCTTCAATGATCTTGACCACTTCGTCACGTCGCTCAAGACGCACGAGATCGTTCTTATAACGCGGGTCGTCAATCAAATCGGGCCGCTCCATCGCGCGACACAAATCTGGCCAATGGTGAAAGAAACTCATAATCACCACGTGCCCACCAGTCGCGCGAAACACCCCACCTGGACTCAGATATGTCATGTGACGCCCCACGCGCGTCGGTTTGATCTTCCCGCCACTGGCTTTGATCTGATGCACATTCACTTCATGGAAGTTGTAATAGACATCAAGCAACGCCACATCGAGATGTTGCCCACGCCCCGTGCGGTCGCGATGGCGCAACGCGGCCAGCACCGCCAATGCCCCATGCACGCCGGTACTCACATCACCCAGACCCACCAATGGAATATAGGGCGCCTCGTCTTTCTCCCCAATCATTGAGGTCACCCCGGCATATGCTTGCGCGATGTAGTCATAGCCCGGCTTATGCGCCAGCGGCCCCGTCTGCCCCAACGCGGAAATGGAACACAGAATGATGTCGGGCTTGAGCGCCTTCAAGCGCTCGTAGTCCAACCCCATTTCCGCCATCACGCCGGGCTTGAAGTTTTCCACCACCACATCGACCTGCTGCACCAGCTCGGCAATCAGCGCCATGCCACGGGGATCGCGCAAATTCACGCAGAAACTTTTCTTGCCGCGATTATGCTGCACGAAGAAGACACTGCGACGATTGCGAAAGACGGACGCGCCGCGACTCAAATCCCCATTGGGCGCGGATTCCACCTTAATCACGTCGGCTCCCATCTCGGCGAGCATCCGTGAACATGTCGGCCCCGCCAGCGCCCGCGTGAAATCGAGGACGCGCAAGCCCGTCAGACAATGATTCATTCCTTCATTCATGGTCTCCCTCCTTTGTCAGCGTTCAGCCGTCAGCTCTCGGCTTATATCTCTTTTTCCACCAACACCCCAGCATCACGTAACTGCTGCACTTCCTGTGACGACCGCCCCAGGTAGCGAGTGAGAATCTCCTCGTTATGCTGTCCCAGCGTCGCCGCTTCCAGTGGCAGGTCTTTGGGGAACCGCGAGAACTTGAGCGGCATGCCCGGTATGTCGAAATCGCCAGCCAGGCGATCATGCACCGTGCGCACCGTGCCACGAGCACGGTGATGTGGATGCTGTGTCGTTTCCACCACCGATAGCACTGGTGCGACTGGCACTTGGTGCTTTTCCATGTGGGCGATAGCGCTTGGCACGTCGGGGAACGTCTGCAACCAGTCCTCAATGAGTTTCACGACCTCAGCACGCCGGGCAAGCCGGGCGAGGTCGGTGCTGAAGTTGGGATCCGTCACCAAGTCCTGCCTGCCCATCGCTTCGCAGAGGTCCTTCCAATGATGCAGGAACGACATGATGACCAGATACCCACCCTTGCCGCGAAACACTCCACCAGGACAGGCGTAAGTCATGTGACGCCCCGCGCGCGTGGGCTTCACCGCGCCGTCACTGCCACTGTACGCATGCACATTCGCCTCGTGATAATGGTAGTACACATCGAGCAACGCGATATCCAAATGTTGCCCCTCGCCGGTACGGTCGCGGTAGCGGAGCGCGGACACGATCGCCAGCGCCGCATGCACGCCGGTGCTCACATCGCCCATGCCCACCAGTGGAATATAGGGCGCGTCATCGGGCTCGCCGATCATCGACGTGACGCCGGAGTAGGCTTGCGCGATGTAATCGTAGCCAGGCTTACTGGAGAGTGGGCCCTTTTGTCCGAGCGCTGAGATCGAACAGAGGACGATGTCTTTCTTCATCTCGCGCAGACGCTCATAGCCGAAGCCCATGTCGGCGATGACGCCGGGCTTGAAATTCTCGACCACGACATCCATTTGTGGAATCAGCTCGGCGATCATGGCGAGCGCGCGGGGATCGCGGATATTCACGCACAGGCTTTTCTTGCCGAGGTTTTGCTGAACGTAATAGAGACTACGATTGTTTTTGTAGTTGGAGAAGCGGCGCGCGAGTTCCCCGTTTGGGGAGGCTTCCACCTTAATGACGTCCGCACCCATCTCGGCGAGCATCCGGGTACAGCTTGGCCCAGCGAGCGCGCGGGAGAAATCCAACACCCGCAAATCACTCAAGACATGATCCGTTCCTTGGGACATACGACCTCCTTTTGATGCGCTCCACGGTTCCGGGAGATCAGATGGTATAGCGCAGAAACGGGCGGGTTGGCGAGCGCCGGGTGACCACGACGAAGCGCATTGGTTTTTAGGAGAAACGCCCCGCCGGGACGGCTCTCCTCACTTACGGGTGGATCATCTGACTGTCATGGAAGACGATGAACCCTTCGCCTTGCTCAAGAAACTCGCCAATCGGTGCGAGGCAGGCTTCTTGTCGGTCAGCAATAATCGCGTGGCCCGCTTCATAGATGAATAGCAGATGACAAGTGGGAATCTTTTCGCGGAAGAGATGCCCGACCTCCCGCGATCCAGAACGATCGCGGGTCCCGACCAACACCAATGTGGGAGCCTTGATGTCGTTGAGCCTTGCGCCTAACTCTGGGTCCTGGGCCAATGTCCGCGCGGGAGAGACCAGGATCACCCGTTGCACCTTCTCCGGCGTATACACCGCTTGCGCCAAGGCCGTTGTTGCCCCACGCGACACACCAATCACACTGAACGACTCCACGCCGATTCGTGCGAGCGCGCGGGAAAGATTTTCCGCGACATCGTGTGTTGTTGCGCTCGTGGTGGGAACGTCGAGCACGAGCACCCGATACCGTGTCGCCAATGCTGTCGCCATCTCGTCAAAGAGTGCGCCTGCGCCCGTCGGAAAAATGAGAACGGGCTGTCCTTCTCCCGCTTCACGGTACGGGATTGGTAAGCCAGCACCCTCTAGCACTCCTGTTTGTTCACCACGCATGTCGATCTCCCTACTCTTGGTCCCACACAATTCCTCTCGCGACGCTCACAACTAGAGACTGCGGACCCGCGGCAACACCTCACTGGCGAACCGGTGCATGGATTCAATTTGTTGTTCATACGAAAGTCCCGCCCAGAGGAACGAGACGTCCATCATGCCGACTCCAGCTTCGCGTAATGCCCCGATCTGCTCGATCACCGTCGCCGCGCTCCCGCACAGAAATGGGCGCTCTAGTTCGAGCTTCTCAGGAGGCGATTCTCGCAGGGATTGAGTGACCGCTTGGCTCATGTGGCGTGCGAGTCCCATGTTCATTCTGAAGCGGTTCGTATTCTGGGCCGCGACCTCGTCACTCGCAGCGACATGCGCGAAGAAGCGGTACATGATGTTGTCCGCGGTTGGGGACCATCCCGCCTTGGCCGCTTCTTCGTGGTAGAGCGCCACGCGTTGCTTGATGTCGGGCAACAGAATGAACGACAGCCCCAGGTTGAGACGCCGACTCGCGCAAAACTGCACGGACTCTGGGCTATTGCCTGAAGAGAACACGGGCGGATGCGGGTCTTGGATCGTGCGCGGCCACACCGACACCGTCCGATAGTTGAAATAGCGCCCTTCCCAACCGAACGGCTGCGGCTCCGTCCACGCATGGAGAATCAGGTCGATGCCTTCCTGCGTCATGGCCCGCGCGTCATCGGGATTATTGCGATACGTGAGAATTTCGTTGGCCGTCCCGCGCAGGAACAGCGCCATGATACGACCGTTGCTCATGGCATCGAGCATCGCCAGCTCTTCCGCCACCCGCACCGGGTTCGAGAGTGGCAGCAATGGTCCCAGCACGGCGATCTTGGCGCGCTTGATGACCTCGGTCATGGCCCCGGCGTAAATCATTGGGCTCGGCGCGAGAATGCGCGGTGAATAGTGATGTTCCGAGACGCTGACCCAATCGAATCCCAGGTCATCAGCTAAGCGCAGTTGCTCATTGGCGCGCTGCATGGTGACCTGCACGGCCTCACGGTCGCAGAGGACTGGTGGCGTCGGCCAAGCTGGGAGTGTGGGCGATCCCGCGTATGACAGCGGATTAAAGAAACCGACCTGCATGGGGGATTCCTCCTCGATAGGTGCTGAGAAGCGGTCGGACTCTAAGACATCGCGCGGGAGGTTGCAAGCAGCGGGCGAATCGCCTCATGCGGAACATTGAGTTCGATGCCAAAATGAGTTTTGAGAGCATCGAGATATGGTTGTCCCTCCCGAAGCTCCTGGACATGTTCTCCATCGGGAGAGAGTATTCTGAGCGTGTGATTGAAGAGCGAAACCCGACCGTTTGGGGTTGGGAGCGCGGCCACGCGCGCGAAAGTGAAAAACGAGCTGGGATGGGTTGAGGTGAAGTAATTCCCATACACGATGTCATTCGGGAAGACCTGCCCCAAATCGAAGCTGTACAGATTCTGCCATTCGGCATTTGTTTGCGTTTGCAGCATGATGCCATACGGTCCAGCGTCCACTAGACGAAAGGATTGCCCATCGTGAGTGGCAACACGATTGAGCTCGAATGGAATTGGCGCGCGTAGCCCTGGACCACCAAACCCAACGTCGGCGATCCATTGTTTCCCCTGCATCGTCACCAGCAAGAGCTGATGACCGCGTCCTGTCGGTGGGTCAACGAGGTGCACCCGTGCGAGGAGGGCGCGCGCCTCGAAGCCCAGAGCCTGGAGAGCCATAAGGAACACGCCGTTCAGCTCGAAACAGTATCCCCCGCGCGCATGATGAATCAGTTTGTTCCAAAGCGCTGGAGGGTCGAGAGTAATGCCTCGTCCCAAGAGGATGTCGAAATTCTCAAACGGAATCGCGTAGGCTTGGGCGCGGTGGAGGACCTCAAGTCGGTCCTCGGTTGGTTGCACGCTTCCAGAATAGTTGAGGCGGGTGAGGTAGGCATCAAGCGGGAAGACTGAGTTGTCCATGGTTTTTCCTTCCTACTCTTTGTCGTTCACGATTGCGGATGGGTCCTCCTTACCCTACACGGCCAGGCCATAAAACGCACAGGCGTTCGTCCCTAAAATTCTCTCCACTGACGAGGCTGGTAACGAGACGAGGACATTGCGCATCGCCTCTATCGGATGGGCAAAGCCCTCGGCGTGTGGGTAGTCCGACCCCACAAAAAACTTTTCGTCGCCGACAAACTGCACGATCAGGGGGAGCAGCTTCTCGCTGGGATCGGCATTCACCCAAATGTTGCGAGCAAAATACTCGCGAATGGGGCGCTTCATCTGCGAGGTGTGGCGCATGTACTGATAGCGATACTCAAACCGCTCGATCCATTCTCCCACCCAACTGCCCATCGACTCCACTGTCGCCACGCGGAGCGCGGGGAACCGCTCGAACACCCCGTCGTACACCATCGTGCTCAGTGACATGCGCGGGTCTTGGATCACGTTCATGGAGATGAACATGAAGCCCGGATTGCGGTGCCGAAACCAGGCACTGCCCAGATAGTCCTTGTTGCCCGCCGGATGAATCGTCACCGCCAAGTTGAGATCCTGCGCGGTGGCCCAGATCGGGTCGTAATCGGGCTGGCCGAAACTCTTGCCGTGCACCGGCGCGGACCCGATCATCACGGAATGGCCGCCGAACTTGGCGATGCGTTGCATTTCCTCCACCGCCAGGGCAGGGTCACGCAACGAAATATGCGCGGCGGGAAAGAGGCGGTCGAGACGGCCCGCGCAAACCTCGAAAGCCCACGTGTTGTAGGCGCGACAATGCGCGGCGGCGAGTCCCGCATCGCGAATCTCTCCTTCCCAGAGCAGCCCAAGGGTGGGAAAGAGAATCTGATAATCGAGCCCTTCGGTATCCAGATACTGCACGCGCTTCCCCATGTCTTGCCAGTCCGCGCTGGCAATCAGCGAGCGATCAAATTCGTTGAGCGCGTTCCCTTCCTCCTTCTGCCCATGCCCAACAATGATACTGAGCATCTCTTCGGTATCACTGCCCAAGCGCATCGGTTTCCCATCAACAATCATGTGTTGTTTGCCTGTCGTCGGGTCATTCACCACACGCATGGCGCGCTCGCGGTACGCGGGCTCCATGTAGCGAGTAAACAAATCGAGCGGTTCAATAAAGTGGCTGTCGCCGTCAACGATTTTCATGGGGCATCCTTTCTCTCTGGCGTTCTTTTACTGTCGTTCCGGTCGGAAGTACACCGGGTTGAGCACGCGCGAGACTGGCAAGACTGGATGGACCGTGGGAGACGGTGTACGATCCCGCCAGCGTGAGAGGGAGGCGCTCTAGCCATGACAAATTTGCGAATTGACGAACCCACGAACATTCTCGTGTTGCTCGGACTGACATTGCCCGAAGTGTCAGAGGGCGACTTGGCGAAAATCCGCGCGGCGGCGGCCCCCGGATCGACGATTCGGGTGGTCGCGAATACGCGCGATGCCATCGCGGTGGCGGCGGCGGTCGAGGTGATCCTGGGATTCATTCCCGAAGCGTTGTTCAACGCCGCGCCCCGTCTGCGCTGGGTGCACGCGATCGCTTCAGGCGTGGACATGTTTCTCTACCCGGCCATGCGCGACTCACACGTGGTGCTGACAGGCGAGAAAGGACTCGTCGGTGGGCATCTGGCGGATACTGGATTTGGCTTACTCTTAGCCCTGACTCGACAGATTGCCACGTCGATTCGGCTCGGCCCCGCGACCTGGGACGCACGCGAAGCCATGCGGAGCAAGGAGATTGAACTAGAAGGACTCACGATGGGCATCGTCGGCTTCGGCGGGACCGGGCGTGCAATGGCTCGCCGCGCGGTGGCGTTTGGCATGAACGTCTTAGCGCTTGATGAATGGCCCGTGCCACCCTCGGACGGCGTCCGGGAAGTGTGGGGACGCGACCGGCTTACCGATTTACTCGCGGCCTCGGATGTAGTGGCCGTGGGGTGCCCGCTCACCGCGACAACCCGGAACCTTTTCAACGACACCACATTTTCACAAATGAAGCGTGGGGCCTTCATCGTGAACGTGACCCGTGGCGAGATTATTGATGGGGACGCGCTGGTGCGGGCATTGAAAGACGGACGTTGCGGCGGTGCGGGCCTTGATGTTGCCCCGCTTGAGCCCTTGCCAGCGGACCATCCCTTGTGGATGTTGGAGAACGTGGTGATGACCCCACATACAGCGGGCGCGAGCCAACTGCGCGCGCCTCGCAACCTCGAACGCTTCTGCGAGAACTTACGCCGTGTTCGTACTGGCGAGCCGCTGGTGGGGGTCGTGGACAAGCAGTTGGGATACTAACCAAGCCACTCGTGAGTGGATTCCTAAAGTTCCCTCTCCCGGCTGGGAGAGGGCCAGGGTGAGGGGGATCAAGTGATCTTTCCTTTTTTCTCCAGCACGGGGTCGATGGTTCGTAAGACCGCGTCAAGGCATTGGAGATGTTCTTGACGCAGCGCTTCAGCGGCCGTGGTGGCCCAGGCCACCACTTCGTGTTGGTCGGCCTCGATGAGCGTGGTGAATCGGGGATCAGCGGAAGCAATGTCTTCCCAACCCAGGACCGCGCGTCCGAGGTTCATGCCAATCGTCGCGGCCCGCTCGGCCAGGGGAGTCCCGTGCCACAAGATTTGCAGATACGCGGCCCATTGGCGACCAGCGATCCCATCGGCAACCTCACAATACAATGGCGCGGTCCATTGCGAGGTGCGGAGTTCCACATCCTGGAGACCCGCGCCGACAACGATGTCATGGGTCACTGCCGAGAGGACGGACTTTGGCAGGTCCAGGTCCACCAGCAAGTGAAAGAACAGGTTTTGCAACAAGAACTGCGCACAAGGACCGATCCGAACGGGGTCGGACAGATACGTGCAGTCCCCATCACTGAGGTCATCACAAAGATTGACGGTGCTGTATTTGATATAAATCGCCGCCGCGCGGGCGAGCAGAGTATGGCGCGGAAGTCCAGCTTCCGCGCCGGCGTCATAGAGCAGGGCGAGTGGTCCAGGAAGCGCCGCTTCGAGCACCGCCAGCAGGTCGCGGCGACTCGCCTCGGGGAACTGCTGCCGATTCAGAATCCGTAACGCTTCTTGGAATACGACGCCCGCGCTCATAGGTCATCTCTGGTGAAGAGTCCCGTCTTGTCAGCATGCAAGGATTTAGCATTTTACAGATGCTGGTCTAGTGAACCCTACCACCGAAAATAGAGCGCAGTATAGTGAAAGGCCGAAGTCCGCAATGAAGAACCAATCATGTGCAGGCGAGCAGTTTATGTTCGGCCTTGTTGATTGCGTTGGTCTCGTTCACCGTGCGCTCTAAGCGGCGGTTTAGTTCCGTGACGATGTCAAGATTTCCTACCTGGGCGATTTTAATTTCGACTGTTCCTCCAGCTAACACCTGATGCAACGCTTCCAGCACCGGCTTGAGGTCAGGATTGATGGCGATATCGCCCAGTCTTCCTTCCAAGGCGCCCAACTGAAGCAGTCGCATTTGATAGGCGTAGCCATTCGATGTGGTCTCGCGGCTCACCAGCTTCGCGACCCCAACTTCGATGTGCTCTTTGGTGATCTCCATG
>JABFSC010000464.1 GCA_013140885.1 Deltaproteobacteria bacterium
GATCCATGGACCATCCAAGGGCAATGTATTGCCCAGTACGGCACCGGCGAAGCCTATCTGCCGGTTTTGGAAGCGTTCGAGCGGTTGTGTGTCGCGTCTGGCGCGGATGGCCCTGTTGATGTGGTTCGTCAGCACGCCCCCGTGTGGCTGGTGCAGATGCCAGCGCTGCTTGATCCCACGGAACGTCTCGCGCTCCAACGCCAGACGGCAGGAGCGACGCGCGAGCGGATGATGCGCGAGGGTGCGCACACCCTCGAAGCCATAGCCGCCGAGAAAGGCTTGGTCCTGTGGCTGGATGACCTGCAATGGAGCGATGGGGCGACGCTCAGTCTTGTGGATTTCTTGGCCCGGCGACGAGAACCCGCCCGCCTGCTACTGCTGGGCACCTATCGACCCGCCGATATTTTGGGGCGGGAGCATCCTTTGGCCAAGCTCAAACACGAGTTGCGGTTACATGACCTGTGTCAGGAGCTGCCGGTGTCGTTGCTCACGGAGGACGGCGTGGCGGAATATCTCACACGGCGGTTTGACGACGGCATTGAGGCGATCCGCCGCGAGCTGGCGCGCCTGGTCTATCAACGCACGGAGGGCAACCCGCTTTTTATGGTTAATGTGGTGAACGACTTGCTGGCAAATGGCGTGATAGTACAACGTCACGGACGGTGGGAATGGCAAGGGCAACGAGAGACCGGGAAGACTCCGACTAATATCCGCCAGTTCATCGAACAGCAAATAGAGCAGCTCAGTGGTCTTGAACAGGAAATCTTAGCAGCGGCCAGTGTGGCGGGAATGGAGTTTTCAGCGGCAACGGTCGCGGCCAGTCTCGACACCGCGATTGATGAGGTCGAGCAACACTGTGCCGCTTTGGCGCGGCGCGAGTTGTTTTTTCACCTGAGCGGCTCAGAGGAGTGGCCTGATGGCACGATTGCCTCGCGCTACCGTTTTGTGCATGCCCTGCATCATGAAGTGCTCTACGCACGCGTGACGACGGCACGCCGGGTCCAACTCCATCAGCGCGTTGGCATGCGCAAGGAGCAAGGGTATGCAGGGCGTGCTGGGGAAATTGCTCTGGAGCTGGCCGTGCATTTCGAGCACGGGCGGGACCATCAACGAGCGGTCCAGTATCTCGGGGCAGCGGCGCGGACGGCCATGCAGCGGCGTGCTCCGCAGGAGGCGATCACACACCTGACCCACGCGCTGGAATTACTCAAGCGGCTACCTGACATCCCAGATCGCGTTCAGCAAGAACTTTCTCTCCTCATCGCCTTGGGTGTACCGCTCCTCATGACGAAAGGCTACGCCGGCCCAGAGGTCGAACAGACCTACACCAGAGCGCGCGAGCTGTGTCAGCGACTAGGCGCAATACCCCAACTTTTCCCCGCTTTGCACGGATTGTGGGTGTTTCACGAAGTGCGAGCGGACTTGCGGACAGCGCGCGTGTTGGGAGAAGAAATGCTCGCCATAGCTCAGCGCGAACAGACCCCAGCGCTGTTGCTCCAAGCTCACCATGTCTTGGGAGAAACGTTGTACCTCCAAGGAGAATTGGCTGCCGCCCGCGAGCACCTCGAGCACGCGATCGCGCTCTATGATCCTCAGCAGCATGCTGCTTTGGGCTTGCTCTACGGGCTTGATCCCGGGGTCGTTTCCCTTTCGTATGCGGCCTGGACGGTGGGGTTGCTCGGTTACGCGGAACAGAAACTCGTGAGAGTGCAGCAGGCGCTGACGTTCGCGCGTCAGGCGGCTTTCCCGCTGAGCTCTGGTGTTGCTCTCATCGCGGCCGCCATCGTCTCTCACTCACGATGCGATGCGCGAGCCGTACAGGAGCAGGCGGAGGCGGCCATTGCCCTGTCAACTGAACAAGGGCTGCCGTTGTTGTTAGCGCGAGCGGCGATATTGCGCGGATGGGCGCTGACGATCCAAGGACACGGGGAAGACGGTATTGCGCGGATACAGCAAGGGCTGTCAGCCTCCCGAGCGATGGGAGCAATCGCGGGATTCCCCTATTTTCTTGCGCTCTTAGTCGAGGCGTATGCAGCCACGGGACAGATGGCGGAAGGGCTACAGGTGCTGGACGAAGCCCTTTTACTGGCGAATAAAAACAACGATTGCAACTACGAAGCGGAATTGTATCGGCTACGCGGCGAGCTCCTGCTCGGGCAGGAAGTCAAAAATCAAAAATCAGAAAATCCAAATCCTCAATCCCAGAGCCCAGAGCCGAAAGTGAGTATTCCGCAATCCGCATTCCCGAATCCGCAATCGGAAGCCGAAGCCTGCTTCCTGAAAGCGCTCGAGGTTGCCCAACGCCAGGGCGCGAAGTTCCTCGAGCTACGCGCGGTGCTGAGCCTGGTACGATTACGACAACAACACGCCAAGGGGCTCGCAACCCGGGCCGCGCTTGAGGAAGCCCACCGTATGTTATCCGAGATCTATCACTGGTTCACCGAAGGGTTCGACAGGACAGATCTCCAAGAGGCCAAGGCGCTGTTACCGGAACTTGGAACAAGTCTCGAACAAGTCTCGGACACGTCTCGGACCAGTCGCGAAGAAGTCTAAGACCAGTCGCGGACACGTCTCGAACAAGTCATGGACGAGTCGCGGAAAGTTTCAGGCACGTTTAGGGCGGGTCACGGAAAGTCTCGGTCAGGTCAAAATCAGGTCCCAGGACTTGCCCTAGACTGGCTTCGGACTTTCTGAGACTGATCCTGGACCTGTCTTCGACCTGGCCTAGACTTGCCTGAGACTTGCCCTAGACTCGCCCCAGACTTCCCCATGTATCTTACGAAACGAAAATGGTTGGTCGTCAACGGCGCGCTGGGGCTGGGGTTGGTAGTAACGATCCTTCTTTGCGTAACGGTCGGAACGGAATCGCTCAACCTGTTTCATGTGCTGTCTGTTTCTTCACCAGAGAATACGGACTTCGTCATTTTGACGCGCATCCGCCTGCCGCGCGTGTTGTTGGCGGCGGTAGTTGGTGGTGCTTTGGGCATTACTGGTACCGCCTTGCAGGCGTTGCTCCATAACCCCTTGGCGTGTCCCCATATTCTCGGAGTCTCCGGCGGAGCCGCGCTGTGTGGCATTGCGGCCCTCGTGTTTGTCGGCACGGTGACCACTGGACTCACCGGTATCTTTCGCATCTCGCTCATTTCCTTGGCCGCGTTCGCGGGCGCGATTGGCACAACTGTCCTCATGTATCGCACCGCGCTGACCCGTGGGCGGCTAGAGCCATACGCGCTGCTGCTGACCGGCGTGGTGTTCAACGCCTTCTGTGGCGCGTTGATTATGCTGCTCAATTCAATCGTTGATTTCTATCAGAGCCACAGCATTCTGTTCTGGCTCATGGGCAGTCTGGCAACGCAGGACTATGCCACGGTCGGCATGATCGCGCTGTACGTCCTGCTTGGCGCGGGCTGGCTGATTGGGCAAGGGCGACGGCTCAATCTGCTCAGCATTGGTGAAGAAGGAGCGCAACAGCTTGGCGTCAATGTCGAAGCGCTGCGGCGTGGCACGTTTCTCGCGTCGGCGTTGTTGGTGGGTGCCGCAGTGTCCGTGAGTGGCATGATCGGGTTTGTGGGGCTCATCGTGCCGCATTTACTGCGCTTGTTGATTGGGGCCGATCACCGGCTGCTGTTGCCCGCTTCGTTGTTTGGCGGCGCGATCTTTCTGGTGTGGGCCGACACCTTGGCACGCACCATCGTGAGTCCGACGGAACTGCCAGTCGGCGTGGTGACAGCCATGTGCGGCGGGCCCTTCTTTCTGTATCTGCTCCGCAAAACTGAGCGGCGGATGTTTGCGGTATGAGTAGCGCCCCTGCCCCTACCCTGCGTTGCGAGCAGGTGAGTTTCGCGTACGGCGCGGTCGAAGTGCTCTCCGCCATCTCGTGCGAGGTCGCGGCGGGAGAAATTCTCGGGCTGCTTGGACCCAATGGGTCGGGGAAATCCACGTTGATGCGACTGCTGAGCGGTGTGCGCGCTCCACAGGCGGGGCGGGTGATGTATGACAGTCGTGATGTGCGGACATATAGTCGGGATGAACTCGCGCGCGCCATCGCGGTGGTCCCGCAGGAGACGGCGATAGAGTTACCGTTCTCTGTTCTGGAAGTGGTGTTGATGGGGCGGTCGCCATATCTGGGCACATTCGGCTTTGAGAGCGCGCATGATCTGGCGGTCGCCCAGCACGCGATGGAACAGACGGGAGTCGCGGAATTGGCGACTCGTGAAGTGCATGCCTTGAGTGGCGGCGAACGGCAACGGGTGATTCTGGCGCGGGCGCTAGCGCAAGAGCCGCGCGTCTTGCTGCTGGATGAACCCACGGCCTTTCTCGACATCAAGCATCAAGTCGCGGTCTATGATCTGATGAAGCAGTTGAGTCGCGAGCAGGGGTTAGCGGTGGTGGCAATTCTCCATGACCTGAACCTCGCCGCGCTGTACTGCGACCGACTGCTGCTCCTCAAGTCAGGCCAGACGTTTTGCCAGGGCACGCCGGAAGAAGTCTTGACCTACGTCAACATCAAAGCCGTGTATGAGACCGAAGTGT
>JABFSC010000362.1 GCA_013140885.1 Deltaproteobacteria bacterium
GCGGGCGCGCTGACTGGCACCTACGCGGAAAAGGCCCTTTGTAAAGAGGGCCAAGTGCAGCCCTTGCCGCAACGCGCCTCTTTCGCGCAGGGCGCGGCAATGTTTGTGCCTTATGGCACGGCGTATCGGGCCTTGTTTCAGCGCGCGCATGGGGCACCAGGAGAAGTGGTCTTCGTGCATGGGGCCAGCGGTGGAGTCGGCATCGCCGCCGTGCAACTGGCGCGAGCAGCGGGCATGACGGTCATTGGCACGGGTGGCACCGAACAAGGGCGACAGTTAGTCGCCAAGGAGGGCGCGCATCATGTGCTCGATCATCGCGCGGCTGGCTATTTGGACAAAGTGCTAGAGCTGACCAAAGGGCGGGGCGCGGATGTCATCCTGGAAATGCTGGCCAACGTGAATCTGGGCAAGGACCTGAGCATTGTGGCACCGGGCGGGCGCATCGTGGTCATCGGCAATCGCGGGCCCAACAATCAGGGCACCGCGGAAATCAATCCCCGCGCGGCGATGATGAAGGACGCCTCGATTATGGGTATGAGCCTCGTCAATGTCTCACCCGCGGATATGGAAAGGATTCATGCCGCGCTGATCGCCGGATTGGAAAACGGGGCGCTCCGGCCCGTGATTGGTAAGGAACTCCCACTGGTGGAAGCCCCGCGTGCCCACCATGAGGTGATTGAATCGACGGCGTATGGCAAGATCGTGTTGATTCCGTAACCGCCAGAAAAGGAGCCCACTGATGATTCTCAGCACCACCTCACAACTAGAAGGCAAGCCCATCAAGGAATATCGCGGCATCGTCACCGGCGAAGTGATCGTTGGCGCCAACATGTTCAAGGATTTCTTCGCGAGCATTCGCGATATTGTCGGCGGCCGCTCGGCGTCGTATGAACGAGAACTGCAAAAAGCCCGCGACATGGCGCTCGAGGAGCTTGAAGCCGCCGCGCAGCGAGTCGGCGCCAATGCCGTGGTCGGAGTCGATATCGACTACGAAGTGATCGGCAAATCGGGCAGCATGATGATGGTCAGTGTCAGCGGCACCGCCGTGATTATTTGAGAAAGGAGCATGAACATGGCTTTCAAAGTCACCAAAACCGATGAGGAATGGCGTCAACAACTGACTCCGGTGCAGTATGCCGTGTGTCGGCAGAAAGCGACCGAGCGGCCATTTACGGGCGAGTATTATTTCAAGAATCCCGACGGCGTCTATCAATGTGTGTGTTGCGAAGCCGAGCTGTTTCGCTCCACCACCAAGTTCGATGCGGGCTGTGGCTGGCCGAGCTTTTGGGACCCGATTACACCGGACAGTGTGGTGACCGAAACAGACTACAGCCACGGCATGGAACGGGTCGAGGTCATGTGCGGGAGTTGCGGAGCCCACCTGGGGCACGTCTTCGAGGACGGCCCGGAACCAACTGGACAGCGGTATTGCATGAATTCCGTCGCACTCACGATGGCAGAGAAGTAGCCATTCTCCTCCAATCTCGTATCTTCGCCAAAAGGCGAATTGACACCATCCTCGGTGCCGCGGTCACGACGAACACAATGAATGAGCAGCATGATCGCTTTGCGTTCTCTCTCGGTTTTTCTGAGCCTGTTTGTCGCCGTGACAGTCTGGATCTGTCACGAGGATGGCTTGCTCTCCCGTCCTGAAGCATTCCTGTATCGGTGGGGCCTCGAGTTGGTCCACCTTGGGCAACAACCCGCCACTCCTTTGTTGCTTGTGGAAGTATCGCCAACACAGTTGCGGCTGCAAGAAGCGACCATGCTGCCTCGCTTGCTCAGGACCCTGGAACAGCTTGGGGCGCGAACGGTGGTCTTTAATTTTCTCCCCGTCAATGTCTCGCCCGCGTTCTATCAGGAAGCGGTTCGCTACGGCAATGTCTTTTTTGGTCGTGGCTTGGAGCGTGCCACCGACGAGCAGGAAGCCTTCACTCTCGCACCATTACCAGCGGCTGCCGTGGGAGTCCCCGTCCAATGGGGCATTGTCCATCTTCCGCCCACGGTCCGTGGATTATCGCGCAGTCACTCGCAAGGATTTACCATCGCGGGCACCCAGTACCCTGCCCTCGAAGTGGCCGCGGCAACCCAACACGCGGGGACTCCCCTCCCGTTTGCAAGAGACACCTACTTGGTCAATTTTCGCGGAGGCCCCGGCAGCTTGCCACGCCTCAATGCGGAACGAGTGCTCGCTGGAGAACTGGTGACGGAAGTAGTGGCCGGGCGCGTAGTCCTTATCGGGGCGAGCGCGGATGACCTGACTCCAGGAGTCTACACACCAACGAGTGGCGCGCGGTTCATGTCGGTCCTTGAATATCAAGGGCACGCACTCGACACTCTTTTGACCGAACGCCGGTTCTCTGAGGTTAGTCGGTGGTCCGGACTCCTCCTCTTTTTCGGAGTGGCGGCTGGCAGCCTTGCGGTGTACGAGTGGCCCGCGCTGCATTCGCTTGTGGCTCGGACGCTGATCCCGGTGATGGCCTTTGTCGGGGGCTCTCTCGTCGCGCTCTTCCTCTTCCAGCTTTGGCTGCCATTAGCAGGCATGCTGCTTGTCCAGATGCTCACCACGCTTATCAGTGCCAGCTACCGGGCAATGTTGGCCAATCGCGCGCTCGATACCATCGTCTTTCTGCTCTCAGCCTCCTTGCGCGATCGGTTGCGGTCGCCAACCACGCTGGTGACCGACCCCTGGGCACCAGTGGTGAGCATGTTGCAGCAGACCCTCGACCTCAAACGCATGGTGTTTTTGGATCGCATTGAGGGGAAACATCATGTCCAAGAGGTGTATGCCTTCAACTGTTCGCTCGCCGACATTGATGAGCGACGACGGGATTACCGCCGCGCTCCATACAGCACCGCACTCGCCGCGCACGCGCCAATTCGGCTTGATCTCGCCGAACGGCACTATCTCAAAACGACCGAAGCGGAAAAACCGCAAGAAGACCAGTACATGGTGCCATTGATCTTTCACGATCATCTCTATGGTTTCTGGGCCTTCGGCGTGGACCAGACCAAAGCGGCGGCGGTTCGTGGCTTCACCGAGGTGATCGCCGCCTACGGGGAACAGATTGGCAAACTCTTCCATTTGCGTCAGCAAGCCGAGCAAGCACAGCCACCTCCCGGATGGCGTGCCCGGCTTTTTCCGCGACAACCGCGGGAGGAAGGCTATAAGGCGCTTGACCGCATTGTGAGCCGGCTCGAAGGACGCTTGACGCAACTGGAGACCTTGTTGCGCGATCTCCACACCGCAACGATGGTCTATGACCTCCTTGGGGCTCCTCTTGAAGTGAACGTTCGCATGAGCGAACTCTTGAAAGACGAAGCCATTGCTCCCCACGAGCTGACGATTGTGGAACTCATCGCCCGCTTGACGCACAAGGATGTGGAGAGCGCGCGCCAAGCCCTACGGAATGTTGTGATTGAGGGGCACGAACTCGCCCTGCCGATCACGTTGTCAAAGGGACGCGAACACTATGTCTTGAATGTTCGCCCACTCCGCTTGCGGGAGGGACTCGATCTCCGTGAGGGGCCATCCCCATTCGGGGTAAGTGGCATGGTCTGTGAACTGGTGGACCGAACCTTACTGACCCGGCTGTACGAAATTAAAACGCACGTGGTCGATCGTCTCGCCACACAACTCCGTACCGAACTCGCCACCATTGAACTCTCGTCTTCCCTCCTCGCCGACGGGGAACTCCCGGAAGAAGACCGGACCCAAATGGTCGACACCATCCAGGAGAAAGTGCAGCAAAGCATTGATTTGCTCGCCGCGAGTCAACAATATCTCAGCAGTGACGTTTATCTGGAAACCGTTGAGACGTTCCCAGTGAATGTCCAGACCGTACTCGCGGAGGTTGTAGAGACACTACGACCACAGGCGGAAGAGCACGGCATTCGTTGGGAGATCACGCAACCGCAATTAATGAGCGCCGTGCTCGCCTCCCCTGCCAGGATTGGACAGGTCATATCCGCGGTTCTGGGAGTCCTGTTACGGGATGCCGCGGATCGAACCGCCATTGGTGTCAAGGCAGTCGAAAATGAGAATGGAATAGTCTATGCTTTTTCCAATTCCGGCTTTGGCATGCCTAATGACCACTTTCAAGAATATCTGACTGGCAATGGCCAGAGGGCGGCGGAAGAGTTGAAAGGCCTACGCGAGGCTATCACGGCGGTCAAGGAATGGGGTGGGGCACTCGAAGCGGAAAGCCATGTTGGTGAGGGTATCCGCGCGACACTACGGCTACGTCGTTTTGTCTGACCTGGAGTTGCAGTGGGGTATGAAGAGCCTATGGCAAAGAAAATTCTCATTGTCGAGGACGACGCGATCTTACGAAAAGTATTGACCTTGGGTCTCAAGAACGCCGGCTACGAATTGTTCACCGCCGCTAATGGCGAGGAGGCGATCCCTCTGGTGCAGAAAGAAAAACCGGACATTATCATGGCGGACCTGCACATGCCGGTGATGGACGGCCTGCGGTTTCTGCGATGGGTCCGTGGTGAGGCCGCCATGACAACCCCCGTCGTGGTCTTTACTGGATCGGTACAGGCCGACATTCTTCGTGAAGCCGAAGAAGCCGGAGCCACGGTCATCCTGCGCAAACCGGTCAAAACCGCCAAACTGCTGGAAACCCTCGCCTCTTTGGGGTGAATAGCCACGACCATGAGCACCTACCGACACCCGCCGCTCCTAAAGCATAAGGAGAGAGTTCCGATACCAAATTTATAGGTCATTGAGGGAAGAACGGGTTCGGCCTTGCATTTTGACTCGGATGCGTGGGAGGCCCTGACTGTTGCTCTCCACGCGCTGATGCGTTTCGACTGACCGCGAACAAGAGTGTGTTTTGACCGTGGAGTTGAGGAGACTCCGCTCTATCTCAATTGTGAATCCGTTTCCCTTACCGATCTTTCCACCCGGAGGCCTCTCCGCCTCCGTCACCACGACCGTATGGATCGGCGTCTTCGTCGTCGCCTTTTTCAACTTGCGCTTCGGCTGGGTGCTCTCCGGGCTCGTGGTGCCGGGGTATTTGATTCCCCTCATTTTGCTCAAGCCTCTCGCCGCTCTCGTCATTGGCGTTGAAGGCATCCTGACATATTTCTGTGTCTGGACGGTTTCCGAATACTGTTCCCGTTGGGGGTTGTGGTGCAATTTCTTTGGGCGTGATCGGTTCTTCGCCCTCGTGCTCGCCAGTATGGCGGTCCGCCTGCTCCTCGATGGCTGGCTCTTACCGGAGATCGGGGCCTGGGTCAGTGAACACTGGCAGTGGGAATTCGACTATCGGAACAATTTTCACAGCTTTGGACTCATCATTGTCGCGCTGATCGCCAATCAGTTCTGGAAACCTGGCCTCGGTCGCGGACTCGTCTACGTCGGCACGCATATTGGCTGCACGTACCTCCTCGTCCGTTACGGCCTGATGGCATTGACCAATTTCAACATTGGCCGTGTCGAATATCTCTACGAAGACATGGCCTCTTCGTTTTTGTCCACTCCGAAAGCCTACGTCATCGTCATTACCACCGCCTTTCTCGCGTCACGCATGAACCTCCTGTATGGGTGGGATTTTAATGGCATTCTGATTCCGTCGTTATTGACCCTCTTATGGTACGAACCCTTGCGCATTCTCGCCTCGTTTGTTGAATCCGCCGTCATTCTCAATACCGGCATCTGGGCGCTCCGCACCCCGTGGTTGAAAAAGACCACCATCGAAGGGGCGCGGAAGGTGCTCCTCTTTTTCAATATCTCGTTTCTCTACAAATTGCTGTTGGGCTACACCGCGTATTGGTTTTGGCCGGACGCCAAGGTGACGGACATCTATGGATTTGGCTATTTGCTGCCGACGCTCATGGCGGTCAAAGCGCATGATAAAAACATCACTATTCGTTTGACTCGCGCGACCATCCAAGTGTCCATCGTCGCTGCTCTCGCGGCCAATGTGATCGGCTTTGGGCTCACGCTCCTCCCCCTCTGGTGGAGCCACAAGGGAACCGTTATCGCCACCCCGATAGAGGACACCACGCCATCGACAATTCCCTCCCTCATTGACACCCTTCGCAAGGAGCAGGTGCATCTCAAACAACAGCGTGTACCGAACTCGACTCTCATCCCACTCCCCCGTGAAATGGAGCTATTCGCCGAAGGGGTACGCCAGCTCAAAACGTATATCACGTCACGCCAGCAGTCCGATCTGCGGACCGCACGCGCGCTCCTGGACCAGGTGCAGTATGATGTGGAAGAGGTCACCGGCCAGTTCGTGGTCCTGCGAGAACGTGTCCCCCCGCGAGGCTGGGGCCTGTACGTGATCGCGTTGCAAACACCCACCGGGGTTGGAGTCGAAGTCCCCGCTCCCTTGGATGAATGGGGCACCGCCGAAGCGGGAGTCTGGCTGTTCCAAGCATTACGCGGTAGGACCCTCGCCATCGCTGGTAGCGGACGAACGACGAACACGGACGGGTCCGCCGATGTGCTCACCAACCCGCACACGATCTACCAGACGTTCCATAAAATTCAGGCACGCCGTGACGTCTTGCAGATTCGGGGGATCACTCCCGAAGCGGAGCATGGCTTACGACGGGCGGCGGGAGCTCAGGCCGCGGCTCAAGAGGTCTCGCGCCAAACAAGGTTGTGGATTACCTCCGATCTTCCTCCCGGGCTGAACCTCGCCACACTCAAAGAGCACATCGCGGAGTACCATATCACATGGGGAGCGCCGCGGTTCACGAATCTGCAGCGTGACACCACATGGACCGACTTTGTGGAATTATGGCTTGACCTGCAGGATCGACGCACCCTCTATCTCCGGGCGATGCAGGAGCAATCCCTCGTTGCGCCGGTCAGTCATGTCGAGCGCATTGATGGCTACCTGCAAAGCTGGCTCCTGGGACAAAAAGGAGAAATCGCCGAGCGCGGCACCAATCTCTACATCCCACCAACATTGGCTGAATTACGGTTTTTCGACGAAGAGGTCCTCTCTCCGCTCACCCATCTGATTGCCACGGAGTATCGGAACGGTCAGTGGTCCGCCTCCGGTCAACAAGCCGTGCAAGTCGTGAATGCGGCTGCCGGGACATTAGGGTACCAGGTCGTCTGGTATCGCCATCAACAAACACAGCAAGATTATCTCATTCTGCGCGAGCGATCGGAGCAACCGACACGACGATACTGGGGGACATACGTGTTGCGCCTTGGCGAGGTCGCGCCGTACATCATTCAAGTCCCGCGTCCACTCTTCGAGCGCAACAGCTTCGAACAGGGGGTCGCACTCTTTGAACGCCTGAAAGCCCAGAGCATCCTGATCGCGGGAGCACATCCCAACACGAATCTAGACGGACGAGCGGATCTCGTGCAACCGGAGAACAGGCAAAATCTGTTCAACCTGACCCATCAAGTACTGCTGCGGGAATCCGGCACCGATCCACGGGTCGTTCTGCAAAGTCGAGCATTTGGCCCCAGGCCAAACCGGCCCACCCCGACGGCGGATGTGCTGTTCATGACCAGTGAAGGGCAGGCGACCCAAGACCGCATGAGTCCGCTTGCACAACGGGTGATCCAAACCCTCAAAGAAGATGGCCTCCAAGTGCGGGCGATTGACGGCTCCCCCGATACCGCCGGCTTCGAGGCCGGCAGTGTCGCGCAAGCGCTGTATCTCAATCAAACCCGCAATAAGGAATTTGTCGTCCTATGGGCATCACTCCAGGCACGGGCGCGGTATCAGTGGCGCGCGGAAAGCCTCGTGCAAGAGACGCAGTTTCGTCTCGCGGGCATTGCTTCCGTCGAGACGGATCTCGACACGCACCTCACACGCTTGGGAACACAAGCGCCTTCGCCAGTAGTCCCAGACGGTTTACGCGCGCTCCTCGCCCGTTACATCAATCATCGGGACATCATTGCCTTACACGCCTTACGTCCCGAGTGGCCGCAATATCGCTTCGAGCGCCTTGTGGACCAGAATTCCGGCCAAACCTTTCTGCTCATCTCCACGGCTCGCCTCCACCTGCCAGCAGTCGTCAATCTCGCCGCCCGCGCGCGGACCGTGAGCGACACTGTCGTGAGTCATGGAATAGATCACGAGCGGATATCTCATTTCGTGAGTTCACGCGCGGGGTGGTTGGCTTTCATGGCGCCGCGGAAAGAGGGACCATGATGATCCGTCTCATACGGTGGGGGCTCATTCTCGGCTTGATTGCCGGAGTCGTTTGGCGAGGGGACTGGTGGCGAGATGCCCTCACCTTGTCGGACACCTCCTCGGACTGGCGCCTGCGTCGTGTCAACGACGCCACACTGAGTGCGGTCGATCTGCTTGATGAGACGAAGTGGGCGACATACACACTGCCACCTGGACAACCACTGGTGCGGGTAGTGACGAATGCCAGTGTGCCGCGATCGCTGGTGACCGCAACGTCAACAGAAGAGTGGCCCTATACCCTTCACTATCAAGTGCTCAGTCGTGGTGGAAAAATCCTCCTGGATCAACAGTATGTCCATCGCACCCGACTCACCACCTATACCGATGCCATAACCGGAGAGCCCTTCACCGGGCGATTCTATCTCCAGGGGCCACTCTTTCCGGCGAACGGAAAAGTGATGGTGCTCAATTTGCAAGGATTGCCGGAAGAAGCGACCCAGTTGCGATTGCGTGTGGCCGCCGCCCCTCCTCCCCTCTTGGATATTGTCGCACGGGTCTATAGTCGAGAACTGGCCACAGTGCGGAAGCTCAGTGGCGTCTGGCAGCGATTGAGTATCAAACAGCAACGCATACTGGCGCGCGGCAACCTCTACCCACCGGCGTTATTATCCGAAACGGAGAAGCGCAATGTATTACGGCAACGGTGGAGCACCATCGCGCCCGAAGGGATTCCGGAGGTCGATTACACCCGTCGCGACCTCTATGCCCTCAAGGACATCGAAGAGGAGGAGGAAACCCGCGAACCTCTTCTTCCCGCGGGGTTGTTGGTGTCTCCGGCGGCCTACGGTGTCCTCGCGATCCCGGAAGGAGGCGGGTATTTGCGGTTTGTTTTCGAGCAACTCCCGTGGCAACCGAGCGCCGTCGCGGATCGCAGGGTGACAGTGCGGTGGTATGGGCGTGGGATCGCGCGGCGCGAAACATTCACCCTGCTCTGGGAGGACACAAGCAACACAGTGAGTGATTTCATCCCCGGAGGGTTGGTGGAGGTTATTCCCCAACAGTCGCTGATCATGCGAGCCTTTCTCACCACTGAAGACAAAGAACAGGAGATCACGCCAGACCCAGTGACCGCGCGGACCTATCGCACCGACGCGAAGATCCCTATCGACTATGAAATCTTCCACGCACAACAATACCCTACCCCTTTTCGGCTCTCATTGCGGTCCCCATTAGGTCGTCTCGACGGCGAACCCCCGCTCCTGGAACCACAGGTGTCGCTCTCGCCAGCGTCGGTCCGGTATGAATTGCTCGACGCGAAGAACACGGTCCTTCAACAGGGGACACTGAACAGCAGTACCATGCCGTCGTTCCACGACCGTATCCTCACAACCGTGGAGGGAGTGCCAGTCACCGAACCGACGCACTACTACTTCTCGTTGCCACACGCTGTCGCACGCGTGCGGCTTCATGCGCGGCACGGAGAGGTCCTCATTGCCGCGGCGAACCGTCCACCGACCTTGACCCGTGAGATTCAGATTCCCGAGGCATTTTACGCTTTCGCCGATAGCACCACCCAACCGGGTTGGTTTACCCTGTTGCCGGTTGATGCCGAACAGTTCCTCTTGAACAACCGAGTGCTGCTCGTCGCTGTCCAGCCTCGACCACCTGAGGATGATCCCCAAGTCATGGCGGGCCGCTATCAATGGGAAGATTACCAACCCGCTGGCAACTGGCGGGCACGTCAACTGCTCACCCCAGCGGAACCCGCAGCCATCCGTCGACCTCAAACCCTTCCGGTCCTTTTTGCTGAAATCCCAGTCGGACGCGAGCAGGGGGTAGAGTTTGTCGCTCCCGAAGGACACCACGAACTCTCACCTACCCTCCTCTATGTCCGCCCACGGGGTGCATCACAACCGGTAGCCCTGCGCGCCGTCGTGGATGGGCAGGTCCGCCGTGACATCCTCGTCGATGGACACGCCAGCGAGATACAGCTCCCTCCGCTGGCCAATGGACAGCATCGAGTAACCGTGTTGGGGCCTAAGGAGGGGCAGGCATTTCTGAACTATCTCCCCTCCGAAGGTCCGTTACCAACCGTCTTGGCGCGGACGGCACTGCGTTTTGACTCAACAAGCCTCGGTTTTGACTATGAGAAACGGACAAGCGAGGATGAACTGCTCTCCCTCCGGCTTTATACCCCACACCAAATAACGGATCGGACACACGTTCGCGTGCGCATTGACGGACCACCCACCACAGGGACGGGTCCATTCTTGGGGTGGACGTTTCGCGATCGCCGCTACGATATCCGCCCGGCCACGGGTGCCCCTGTCCCAGTGTTAGGAACGAAGGCGGAGTTCGTCACGACGGGACAATTCCTCGCGATTCCGCTGGGCGACGACTTAGGTCCGGGCTTGTATCGGATCCATCTGGAGCTTGAGCAGGGGCCGGGGGGGTATGTCATCGTCTCGAAGATCACCTCCGGTGTAACGGAGCAGCGGAGCGTCTTCCTCGAACGCGGAATTTCGGTTACCGTACCGCCGGAATGAGAGGGAAACGGCATGGGGAGTAAGAGAATCGACAGCCCGTGGCGCAGGTTCTGCGTTCAACTCTTCAACAACGACACGCGGCACCCATTGCCCCTCTGGAGCCGCGGAATCATGCTGATCGCCATACTCTTCGGACCGACACAAGGACTGGCCGCCACATCTCTCATGCCACTGTGGAAAGAGGCGACACGTGGCGGGTCATACCTCCCTCCCTCGGAAGACGCCCTACGCGAGGCCGACTCACTTTTTGTCCGCACTCTGCATCAACACGAAGGACAAGACGAGCTGCAACAGGCATGGGCGACCCTGGGGATGGAGCTCGTGCCGCTTGACAACAAAGAGGGAAAACTCTGGGTGATTCGTGAACAATCCGACCACAAAACCGGACGTGGCATATACGCGGTGCGGGTCGACACAGCGCAAGCGCTCGCCATCCAAGCGCCGCATAGTGGAGCCGACCGCTATACTGGTGAGATCGCGCTCCGCCTCATGCAAGAGGGCAAAGCAAAGGCGGGAGCATGGCGCACCGTATCTCGGAGCAAAGCCGATCTCGCCCATCTTGATGGGACCTATTTTCAGGCGTTCACACGCGCGTTTGCCCAGGTGTTCCCGACCGGACAGATCATCCAACTCCACGGGTTCGAGCGGGAAAAACGAGCAGGGCGTTCAGCGGGAGATGCGGATATTGTCCTCAGTGACGGCACCACGACCCCGCCACCACACCTCACGCAGGTGGCGAATTGCTGGAAACACGAGCTCTCCATCGTCGTCAAACGGTACCCCAATGAAGCAAAAGACCTGGGCGCGATGAACAACGCCCAAGCACGTCTGCTCCATAGCCTCGGCCATGCTGGCTTCCTTCATGTCGAGATGAGTGAAGAAACCAGAGCGCGATTACAAAAGGACCCCGCACCTCGTGCGGCATGGCTTCGTTGTGTGACAGGCGAATGAGGACATGGGTGCCACGGCTCCACATCTCCCCTGAATGACGCATGCGCTTGCTCCGTCGGAAAATTCCAGGGTTGTTCTTCCACTCTCAATCGTTGTGGGGTCCGCTGCTCGCGCTGTTGGTCTGCGGCGACATCTCGGCTACGGTCTTTGCCGCCTCAATTGATTCCGCTGACCTCGCGTTACGCAACGCCTATGCGATGCCACTCCGGTGGGAGAATATCGAAGGCGCACCATATTGGGTCGCGGGACCGCGGCCTCGCTACCAGCGCAAAACCCGCCTTCACCGAGTCCGTCTCGAAGCGGGAGAGGATGTCATCATCAAGCTTCCGCCCCAGGAAATGCTACGAGTGCGTCATTCCCGTCGTCAGTTCCAAGCAGACGATCTTGAGTGCTGGATGTCGGATGGCTCCGGGTTGTATGTTCACGTGCCGCCACAATTCTCCAGCGACGGGCGCTCGTTGCTGGTCGCGCCGCAGCGTTCAGAAACAACGCTCGTGCGGGTCCGAAGACCACTCCACCGACAGCGGAGCATCACCTTCGCCCTCTTTGTCTCTCGCCATGACACGTTGCCTTCCATCGTGCCCTATCGTGTAGAGATTCCCTTCCCTCACGAACCGGCCACGATCCGCCGCGCCACCGAAGCCGTCGGTCAGCGGTTTTGGCTGCTGACTCCCGATACGCCACCAACAGTCACGGTACGTGGCCCCGCTCACCTCAGTGTAGAGACCATCTTGCCCTACCCACCAACGGAGACGCGAACGCCGCAAGCGTCCGCCCTCCGGTTGCGCATGGACGACCAACCGGTACGGCCCCTCGAACTACTCACAACAAGTGAACGAAAGACCCGCGTATTCGTGAATGCTCGTGAATACCCGGTCGCGGAACGGACACATGCTTACGTTGACGTTCCCGCCGGAGAGCATCACCTCGCCTTCACCCCAACGTCGGCGGTGTACATCCGTCTCCTGCAAGAAGATCGCGACGCCTATCTGCTGCCGCGGATCAACCAACCAACGGCGAAGGCCAAGGATGAGGCCACTGCACGGGCGGTGGAATCGCGCGTCGAAGACGCATTACGACTAGGACAAGACAATCGCCGGCGGGACAGCGGGGTACTCGCCAATGCTCAGTTACAAGCAGTCGCCAACACGTATCCCCATTTTTCCCCGCTCCAAGGAGTCGTCGACCATGCCCAGAATGCGTACACCTTCTTCCGCGATCTGTTGCCGGTCGAAAAATCGAGCGCCTCTCCCCAACAGTACGGTTGGTTTCTGTCTCGTTCACTTCTGACACCGTTTAAGACCCGGCAAGAACTCGTCGTTCTCGCCCAACACACCAGAGCTATTCGCCGCCGGCTGGCGAACGCGCCGTTTCTGACGTTACCATCAACATCCGAAGCCGCCCTGATCTATAAAGTACCGCCACGATCCGCTCCCGCGCGACTTCGGGTGATCGTCGAAAACAGCAGCTTGGTTGGGTCACCGCAACTGACCGTCCAGTTCGATCAACAAGAACCGATGCGGTTGTTCGCGGTACGCGGCCCCGAACTGCCGGTATCGGCGTATGCAACGTCATATCTGGAAGCTGGGCTCCAAGCCTTTGTCTGGCAACGACGCGAAGCCACTCCCGCGCTGTCTTTGGCGGCGGCCCAGGCGCTGTGGCTGCCACAACCACTGCTCCAAGTAGGCATCATCGAGCTTCCCTTGCCCACTGAAGTCAGCGAAGTCCGCGTATGGCGAACCGGAACAGAGACAACACCGGTGCACGTCGCGCTGCAATATACCGGCACAAAGCCGTACCAACTGACCGAGATGGAGTATCTTGGTACGGTGGCCCATCTTGGAGATGAACAGACAGTGATGGATACTCTGGTGGCATCTTTGCGAAATGCCCTCCTCCCAGCCTCTCACGAACAGCATGCGGCACGGGAATTGGTGAATTTGTGGGTTCCGGTGGTCCGCTTTCTGCTCAGCCAGCGGAAGACTTTTCTCTCTGCTGTCGCTCCGCTGCCGCGGACTGGACCCTCGACCACGCCTCCGTTGACGGAAGGCGAACAACACGGGCTCGTGTTGAAAGCGCAAGACCAGGAGAAGGCAGGGCAATGGTTGGCTGCGCTGGAGAGCTGGGCGCAGCTTGTCTACAGCGGAACGGGTACGTCTCGCCATCATGGATTGTGGGGGCGCATCCGCGCATTGCATGCCCTCGGCGAATCCTTCTTGGCCGAGCAACAACTCCGAGGCCTCCTGCTGTATGGAGAAGAGGAAGAGATTCGCCGCACGGCGTTTGCGCAACTGCAACAGTTCTTGACCTCAACAGAGGACACCGACACGCTCCTGGCGCTGGCCGCGTTCCAAACCCTTCGGTCACCCACGGTGACGACCTTACGCCAGTTAGTGGAAGTCCTGCTCACCGCGGGTGAACACGAAATGGCGCTGATGGTCGGCATGGCGCTCCCATTCGCCGAGCGTCCGGTCCCTCTTCTCCTCCGAGCGGCCCACCGTCTCGACTGGTGGGCCACGGTTGATCTCCTGGTGACACAACTGCCCAGTGAGGCGGACCGACACTCTTGGCGGGCGCATCGCGCGATCGCCCAAGGCAACTACCGCGAAGCGCGGGAGCATTTGGAACACGCGGGGGCGGACTGGAGCACCCTCGCTCGGGCATTGGTCGCCGGGCAAACCATTGCGCTTGCTCTAGACGGTCAGCACCCTACAACACAAGCGGAGGCCCTCTTTGCCTGGGAACACTGGCAAGCGCGGTTGCCAGGTCCTCGGCTGTGGAACCCAGACGATACTATCGTGACGGATTACCAAGGCGCACTACGGCTCTACAGCATTGATCGCGACTTATACGCCCAGTTCTACGCGGCAACTCCACAACGTCCCGTGCAACTCCAAGTGCAAGGACCAATACGCCTGAAGGTGGAAGCGCGACCTTTGCACCCGGCAACAAC
>JABFSC010000407.1 GCA_013140885.1 Deltaproteobacteria bacterium
GGCTACAGCATCGAATTCTTCGATATGGTCGGGAATACATTGGCGGTCATCACGGTTCCAGCCCGTGAGTTGCGTGTTCCCACCACCGCCGATCGACCGGCCGTGCGATCAATGCCGTTCAGAGCGGACGACGCGAATGGAGAGTGACAACAATGCTGCACCTCGAAAAGTTCTGTCGCACTGACAACCACCACATATCCGGGATCTCTTGAGGACGGTACCGAAAAGCCTGCTTCATATATGTCATCTTGAGGAGGACATATGAAAACGGTTCTAAAATATTTTTTTCTTCTCGTACTCGTATCTCTGACGGTTACTGCCATGCTTCCTTACAGAAGCAAAGATTTCTTCGATTTTGTTTCTGGCTGGCTCATAGTCATGGCTTGCCTTGGTTTTATTGGATTGTTCCTCATGCAATTTGTCTTGGGATCATCTACGATCGTCAAAGAATTCGACCGCGAGGTGCATCAGCTCCTGCCACCAACACAAAATTTCAAGAAGTGGCCTACTGAGCGCCTCTACGATGTCCCTGCTAATCAGGCCTTTCATGGTTTCCACGGCCAAGAAAATGTCGTCCGCACGGTGGTCGAAACGATAACGGCCGCACGACAGGGCTTGCTCACTCACCCGGATGGGCCTCTCGCTTCCTTCTTCTTTCTTGGTCCGACCGGCGTGGGCAAAACCGAACTGGCTCTACGGATTGCTGCTTTCCTGGGCCAACCCTTGGCGCAGTTCAATATGGGCGAGTTCGTCGATCGACACTCCGCGTACCGCTTCACCGGCGCTCCGCCAGGCTACATCGGCTCGGACCAACCCGGACAACTCGCCCAAGCCGTGAGTCAGTATGGTCCATCATTGGTCCTGCTGTTTGACGAAATCACGCTGGCGCATCCGACGATCTGGGACACGCTCATGGGCCTCCTGGACAAAGGCACGTTTCAGGATGGGTCTACGGGCGCCTGGTACCAACTCCAACATCGCGCGGTCATCATTATGACCTCGAATGCGCTGGAAGATCGCGCCGAGAACCTTTGTCAGCTCTCCGAGCGGGAGATTCGTGACTTGCTGTCCAGTGATACAGGGTGGCGTGGAGTCGTGGGGCAGGACTTTCCGTTTCGCAAAGCGTTTGTCGGGCGCATGGGGCGTATCGTGCCCTTCCGTCCGCTGTCACCAGCAGCCATTCAGGCCATCGTCAAAGATCGACTGGATGCCGCGCTGGCTGGTGTACACCAGAAGAGTGGGCTCGCCCTCACGTATGGTGACGAAGTACTTGCGGCCTTTGCCGCGACGCTGCGGGACGCGAAATACGGGGTACGCGAGATTGACAGTCTGCTCTACGAGAAACTGAGTCCGGCCTTGGCCGCGGTGTCAACCGCGACCGGGCACCGGGAGAAACGAGGACGCCTGATCGTGCAGAACGATACGCTCATTGTCCACGCATGACACCAACGCCGCCTTGGACCATCCGGGCACCCGCGTTCATCACCGTACTCAGATTCAGGCCCGAGAACGCGAGCAGACTGCTGGCCAGACTGGCTCCCACACCCAGCACGATCCCAAGGAGGATCGGCGTGGCGATATAGAGGAGCGATGACACGAGTTGAGCGATACCACCCGCCGCCGTGAGGTTATCGTGGAAGGTGGCATCCACGTTCGCCACGGAAAAGGCCGCGATAGCGGTGATGCGATCTGCCAGTGCCCACCCCAGAGACCAGGAGCGGAGCCACGCCAGCGCTAAAAAATAGTTGATCAGCAACTTGCCCCAGCCGGGGATCAATACAAACGGGAGAATGAGCGGAAACACATAGAGTAACGCACCCAGCGCGGCGCCTTGGACGTACGGCCCATAGCCGACGATCATCGTTGCTATGGTTCCGTAACTGAAACGGTTGGTAAGAGAGGTGATCCAACCACCGAGGGTAGAAGGGAACCCAATCTCTTTCGCCGCGCGCAACTCCGACGCCCCACGACCGGTGACCGGATCCCGGGTAAAGCGTGCGAACATCTCCTTGAGCGCGTCGTCATCACTCGCGTTGAGAATGGTGCCGGACCCAGACACGGGATCGATGAGGATCACTGGCGCCAGGTTCTGCTTGAACGCCGCGATCTCTTCCCGCATCGCCTCCGTGCTCTTGATCGCGCTCCACCATTCGTTGCAGCCTTTGCGCTCTCCCCCCGTCACCCGATAGCCCTGACGATTGACCCGATCATAGTACGGCACCATTTGCGGCCCGCCAGGCCAGATCACGTTATAGTCCAACGACTGCGGGTCGAATCGCCGGCCACTGCGTTCGGCTAGCGTGGCTTGCTCCCGCGCATAGAGCATGAGCGCGGGATCGTAGCACTCCTTCTTGAAGGCATTCATCTCTGCTGTCACATTCTCACTGGTAACCCGCCATTCCATCGCGCCAGTGACCGCACGGGCCAGCGCGAGCGGCGCGACGATGAAATCGTCATTGACCAGGTGGGTCGCCCCAAACACGACCCCATTGATCGCCCGGGTAGTGAGCAACAACCCCAAGGACGTTGCGCCCACCGCGTCTTCCGCGTTCCCTGGAAAATCTTGCGCCGTCGTTCGGAAGACGACCGCCCCGGCGCGCTCCGCCGCCGAGGTGCCATCGGCGATCGACAACGCCGAGCTCCAGGAAAAAAATAGGAAGGCCCCCAGATTGAGGACACTGAACATCAGCAGGGGGCCTGGCGACCCATCTTCCGTGGCACGGAGAATCGCCTTGAACATCCCGGCTAAGCCGAGTACCAAGATCAAGGCGCGCACGGGAAAACTGAGGACCATCTCGAGCACGGTGCCCGCGCCAAGCAGCCCCCACGCCACGAACGCCGAATCCACTGGGGTATGTCCGAATACCATACGATCCTCCTCTGGAGAAATAGCGACCGGTGCGCCCGCATTGTCACCGAGGCGGTGCCGAGGCAGAGCCGCCTTGCGGACCAGCCACATCCCCAAACCGACCAGTCTGCTGCTGTACTCGTTTCCCGGCCCAGTGGCTTTCATCAGTCGCGCCGCCAGGCCCCATGTACCCCGTGGCGTCTTCCTCCTGAGCGACCTCGCGCATCACTTCCAACATCGGCTTGGCCACCAAGCGGTCGTGTAACTCGTGGTAGCGCGCCAAATCGTCGACTTCCCGGCGCAGACTCATCATTTCAATCTCCAGCGCCTGGGCTTTGGCCTCTCCGCCTGGCACCCGGCGCGCCGTGGCCAGCTGCTCTTGGATGGCGTTGACTTGGACTAGGAGCTTGTCCATCGCCAATGCGCGGCCCAACCGCATGGCGGCCACCTGGCGGTCGCCGTCCGAGAGCCGTGCGGTCATCAGCAAATAGCGTGGGGTCATCGGCACCGAAGGAGTCGAGAGCACGCGCAAATCCTCTTCGGTCACCGTTCCGGTCTCATGAATACGATTGAGGCGTTGCTGGACGTCCGCTTCTTTCTCCTCCGCCATCTGCTCATACTTCGCCGCCACGCGGCCCGGCGCATGACCCGTGCGCGTCGTGCCCCCGCTGGCCGAGAACGTCACTTCGCCGAGCACTTCCTTAGCCAAGGTCTGTAACTCCGGCGTGGCATTCGTCGTCTTCAGGGCGGCATCAATCAGATCCAAGCGCTCCACCTTGGTCCCCGCGAAATCCACCAGTGGCACACCACGGGCTCCACACGCTTCCATCGCGTGATCCAGGGACAATCCTTCGGTTTTCTTCTGCTCCAGGCACTGTTTGTGGGATTCTCGCCAGATATCCTTGCCATACTCCACGGCGGCGTCTTGCACTTTGCCACATTGCGCTAACCGAGCTTGTAGGCCCGCGCGGGCCATCGCCCGCATGTGTTTGACGAGATCGCAGAGCACGGGTTCAGTGGAACAAAACGCCGTCCAGATGGCTGCCTCGGCGACATTGTTGACGAGCCCGATGAAGGCATCTTCGAGAATCTCCAGATTGAAGAGCGATTGATAGTTGCCCCAGAGCCCAGTCATCGAGCACAGGTCGCGATCAGCAGTGACCCCGAACTCCGCGACGGTGAGGGTTTTACCGTGGATGCCGAAGGGGTCGCGCAGCGCAATGCCGCCTCGGTAGATAAAGCCAGAGTCATCGGTGTAGTAGTATTCGCGCACCTCCGCGGGCGGAATCGCGTCCTCGTAGAGTTGGGCGGTCACGGACGTGGGCGACCACAGCAGTGCGATGACGAACAGAGACCAGGACAGGAACGGGTAACATCTTTTCTGAGTCATGGGGTTGCTCCTTGCAGGAACTGTCGCAGTTGATCCGTGGTGGCTAGTCCGGTGAGTTTCCGGGCCGCGCCGGAGTCCTCGCGCACGACCACGGCAGGATAGCCGGTGATGCCAAAGGCGTGACTTTCGCCCCGATCGAGCGTGACGGGAAAGGCGAACCGCGTGGTGCGCAAATAGGTCATCAACGCCTCGGGCGTGGTGTCCATCGCGATGCCCACGACATCGGTGCGCCCACGGAGCAAGGCGTTGAGCAGCGGGGTTTCCTGGGCACAGT
>JABFSC010000641.1 GCA_013140885.1 Deltaproteobacteria bacterium
GCTTGGGCGGGATCACTCAGGGGAATGATCGCCTCCATATCGGTCTCAAACCGCAGCCGTGGGAGGAGCAGTATCGCGCCCAGCGTGGTGAGGGCCACGACGGCGAGCACTGCCCGACGGAACCGTAGCAGGCCGGTAAAGAATGCCATCGCGTGCCTCCTTCCGTATGCTCATGGGCTCGGTCAGCGGAGAGGGAAACTTCCCCTCGTCATGTCAATTTCCGTGAATGTTGCGCCTCATCTCACAATTGGCCATAATACTGGCCTTGCTCTAGCGCAAACTGCTGGTGCAATGCAAGAGTGTGGGTGTCGGAGGGGAATCATCGCGCGGAGGAGAACCGCGGCGGTGGTGGCTCGCACAGTGGACCGCGAAGCCGCTCGCGGTCGCTACGGTTGTGGCGCGACCAGCGGGGGTGGGACGAGAGGATGAACGTATGGGTGAGACGCGCACCCTGCATGTGGGTATTATTCCTGATGGCACGCGCCGCTGGGCCACGCGCCATCTACGTGGGCCGTTGTGGGATGGGCATGAAGCAGGGGAGAAGGCGGAAGAAATCCTCTTGCATCTCGCCGACCATTATCCCGCGGTACGCGACGTGACGATCTGGGCGATGTCGGTGGAGAATTTTCAACGGAGTCGGCGGGATCAGGAACGCGTGTTTCAGTTATTAGCGACGTTCTTGGCGCGCACGGCGACGTGGGAGCGTGCCCAAGCGCGACTCTCCGTCGTGGGCTCGATGTGGCAGGCCGTGCCCGCAGACCTCCGCCACGCGATTGCCGACGCGCAGCAGCGCACGCGACACTACACGGAACGCCGCCTGACGATCGGATTGGGGTATGGTGGGCAACAGGAGATTGTGCACGCGGCCACGAGCGTGGCGGAGCAAAGACAGACTGGACAACCACCCGACCTCACGACGGCGTTTGAGCAGTCACTGCTGGTGCCACGCCCATTGGATCTCGTGATCCGCACCGGTGGGGAACAACGGTTGTCGGGCTTCTGCTTGTATCAGGCCGCGTATGCGGAACTGTTTTTTGTCGAGACCTTGTGGCCGGATTTCACGGTCACCGAGCTGGATCGGCTGATGGCGGAGTTTGCCCGCCGCGAACGCCGCTTTGGGCGCTAGGCGCCGTGGCCCTATATGAGGGGCAGGAAAGGACTGGAGTGACGAAACGAGACTTGATTGACGCAGTCGTCCAAGAGTACCCACGCTTCTCGCGCCGCGAAGCGGAGATCATGGTTAACGTCGTGTTTGACAGCATGACCGAGGCGTTAGCCAAAGGGGAGCGGATTGAAATTCGGGGCTTTGGCTGTTTCAGCGTGAAGCAACGCCGCGCGCGAGACGGGCGCAACCCGCGCACGGGTGCCATCGTGGCGGTAGCAGCCAAGCGAGTCCCGCTGTTCAAAGTCGGGAAAGCACTCCGCTCCCGCGTCGATGGGCAGCCGCTACCAGAAGGGGAGGGAGAGGAGGAGGAGACGGAGGCGGTTGATGAGTGAGGGTGCGCACGCACTGCGGCAAAAGGTCACGGGGGCTTTGCGTGGCGCAACGAACATCCACCAGGACCGTGCTTAGGCGGCTTTGCCGTGCGGGATTTCGTGCAGTAAAGCCGGATGGGTATCGAGTAAGCGCAATAGCGCATCCGTCGATTTCGGGGGCCGGGCCGCGCCCGACTCGTAGCGGCTAAACGCATTGTGGCCGCCGCCAAAAAGGGCCCCCGCTTGGGCTTGGGTCAACCCCAGCTTCTTGCGGATCCGTCGCATCTCCGCGCGGGTGAGATAGCCGTCAACCGTGGCGCGAAAGTCGTACAGTAGCCGCTCGGTCTCCTCCATATCCCCCGTCTCCAACACGCCCTCCCGACACACCGCGCACCACCACCCCGGTTGCGCGTAGCGCAGCGACTTCCCCTGATAGCGAAATTGTTGTCGCTGCGTTTTGCGTGTGAGCGTGCCTTTGCCACAGGTCGGACAGGTTTTCATCGCGTTATTTCTCCTTACATGAGAGCAGGACGTATGTGCCGTCAGGCTGCTGCGTGAACTTCACGTACAGTGCAAGGTTGTGAATCCGCGCGTGATACACATCCTGCCAGTGGTGCGCGTCGCCGTAGGCCGTCATCGATTTGATGAAATCGGTCACGCGCAAGGACTGGATGACCGTGATCATGTCGTCTCTGCTCAGTCCCGCTTCCTGGGCGCCGCGAAAGGCAGAGGCGGTGGTGGCCAATCCCAGACTGTTCACCCCGTTGAATGCCTTCTGGATCGCGGCCAGGGAGTAGGCCGGTTTTCTTTTTTCCATTAATACCCTATGAGGGGAAACTACCTGATAAGGAAACTGGCGACAAGGACAGGGAGGAAGCTGCGCTGGAGCCGGAATGCGGGCTGGTGAGGCGATCCCCGTATAGCCGTGGGGTCTCGCGGTGCGCGGCTGGCGTGGCGGCGGGTGAAGCGATGAAGTGAGTGCGGTAGTCTCTGTACGCGGACGGACCCTCAGCGTTGGCGTGCGGTCCAGCGCCGCGCCGCAGCGATCCAGCCGCGGACCTGCCGTTCGTAGGGCGCACGGAGGGCCAGGGTATCCCCGATGTGATGGAGTCTGGCGGTGAGCGTCGCACTGTCTTGTGCGGCCAACTCTTCAATCCGTGAGACGCCGGCGGCGTGGAGCAGTCGCAGATTGCGCGGACCAATCCCACGGAATTCGCTGAGCTGACTCGCGTCCACCAGCTCCTGCACTCGTGGTGACGAGAGGCGGAGCTCGGTGGCGACCTGTGCCAGTCCACGCTGGGTAACCGCCTGGACCACTGCGTAGGGATAGCGGAATCCCGCGGCCTCGCACGCGGCAATCTCGGTGACCGTGAGGCCGGGAAGTGCGGCCACCGTCAGATGCTGCGAAGAGGAGGTCCAGCGATTGATGCCCGCAAAGACGAGCAGGCTCCAGCCCAGGGCCAGCACGACCGCGATCTGCCTGCGCTTGTGTGAAGACCCGGTCCGCGTGGGCGTCGTCACGGGGAGTGCGGCGCCGGTCAGGTGGCAGCAGTCGAGGGCACTCCACAACACCGCGCATTCGATGGCTAACAGCGGAAAGCCCAGGTATCCCGCCAGGGGCATCTCGAAGACATGAAACCAGTCTAGGAGCGGCACGGTATAAATCCACCCCGTGCGCGTGAGCACATTCCAGCCTTCCCAGAGTCCGCCGTTGATCGCCCCGGCCACAAGCAGCGTGGCCAGTCGTCTGGGGTCCCCCCGCGAAAGTTCGGCCAAGAGACTCTGCCCCTGCCAGCGATAGACGAGGGGCTCGAAGAGCAAGGCCATACTCAGCCAAATGAGGGGAAAGAAGAGCAGGGGCCACACGAGTGGCAGCATGGTAGCGAGGAGACCACTGAGGAGCAGGAGACGCAACAGACGCGGCGTGACGACAAAGGGTGGCGTGCGCCAGTGCTGAAACACGCCAAACGAAGAGAGGAGGGCCGCGGTTGCACAGAGGCCCGGAAACACCGTGGCAAAGCCCACCGCATAGTTGAGATGATACGCCCACACCGGTGCGGGGGTCATGACGTAGTACCAGTTCTGCAAGCGAAAATTGAAGGCTTCGTAGAGGCACCAACAGGCGATACTCCAGAACGCGGCGGCCACGAAGGCGCGTGGCTGGGTCAGCAAGAGACTCGTGCCGGTGCGCCAGTACACCCAGCCATCGATCCAGAGAATGTAGGGCCACCAGGCGAAGGAGAAGAAATAGGTATAGAGCGGTTCGACGTGCAGCAACACCAAGACGTGACTGGTGAGCAGCGCGCCGGCACCGAGCCAGAAGTGGAGTGGGGGCCTGATCACGTGATCCGAGCGGAGTGGGGGTGTGTGGGTGAAGCCCGGGGTCATAGTGCGCAGATGTAGCACAGTGGGTGAGAGAGGGGAGGCCGTATCACAAACACTTAGTCTGACTATACTCAACTCTCTGATACCCAAGAACTTTTCCCCTACGTCCTCGCTCAAACTGAGCCTGGAAAGGAAGGGGGGTTTGGGAAAAGATATTTTTTGAGTATAGTCAAAAATGGTTTCTATTGCGCTCCGCCGCACTCCGCACACCCGTAAACACAATGATAAGTCACCACGCTCCGCCTCGGCTCTCAGTCGTCAGGAACTGAGAGCCGAGGCGGCACGAATGCAAGTCGGTGATTCCAAAATTGATCCGTCATCCGGCCTTGAGAGCGTCCAGTCCCGCCTGTGCGCACGCCACGTCTTGTTCGACGCTTCCCCCACTGACACCGATCCCACCCACGACTGCGTCTCCGGCTTTAATCGGTAATCCCCCACCGAAGAGCGCGATGCGTGGAATATGCGGGACTCCGGCCAGAAGCGCGGGATCATCTTTGATGAAATTGTAGAACTCTTGTGACGGCATGCCAAAGAGCGCGGTGTAGGCTTTATTCTGCGCCACTTCAATGCTCACCAACGCCGCTCCATCCATGCGACAGAACGCTTTCAAGAGCCCACTTTCATCTAGGACCGCGACGACCTGGG
>JABFSC010000792.1 GCA_013140885.1 Deltaproteobacteria bacterium
GGCTCGGCATTCCGGAATATGAAGCCAAGCGGTACGAGGGAAAAGTCAAGGCTGGCAATATTCTCATTTCCGTCCATGCGCACGATAGTGCCGAGCGGGACCGCGCCAAGGCCATTTTTGAACGTGTGGGCGCGGAAGACATTTCGTACACCGAAGAGGCGGGGGTCGAGCAAGAGGCACGGGCGTAACCTCGCGCGCTCACCTCGGTGAGCAGGCATCCGAATCGGTGGGAGCCGGGGGATCGCGACAGGCGCCCCCGGCAAGCCGCTTTACTCCCCTCCCATTCTCTCGCTCACCACTCCCCCTACATGCTCCTTCAATAGCCGCGTTAACAACTGAATCTGCTCTTGTTGCAACACCAGTAACTCCCCCCATTGCTTCTCCCGCAACTCGTCCAGCTTTTCGTGCAAACTGAGAATTTCCAGCTCCGCCTTCAAATTGACCTCGTAGTCATGTGCCGCATCCACCCTATCCTTCGCCGCTTGGCGACTCTGCGACATTAAAATGACTGGGGCTTGAATGGCGGCCAGCATGGACAGAAAGAGATTCAGCAAAATATATGGGTAGGGGTCAAACGTATCCCCACGCCGGACCAAAATGAAGGAATTGAGCAGCACCCAGGCAAGCAGGATCGCGGCAAAGCTGATGATAAACATCCACGAGCCACCAAAGGTCGCGACTTGGTCGGCGAGTCGTTGTCCAAAAGTCAACTCTTTTTCAAACTCTCGATTGGTATTGCGGCTGATATGCCGGCGTTCCCCGTAGTGGTGAATCACGCGTTGTTCAGGTTCAGGGAGGGCCTCAAGGTCAACCGCGAATCGCTTCTTCGCGAAATCTCGCAAGTGATTATTCATGGCGGGCATTGTAACGGTATTGAAAGTCGCCAGGAAACGGAGGGCACGCGCGGTGGGGACATTTTTCCTTCCCCTTGCCCGATTATCGCAGGATTCCAACACATAGAGCCGGAATCTCACAGACGGCGCGGGCCGCGGCGTTATATTTCCGGGGACGACTGGAGGTTGTTGCCATGAATACTACGGAGACATTGACGGATGCAGTGATACCAAACGCGCAGTCAACTTTTTTGAGTTCAGGGTGCTTTCTCGCCGCGCTCCTCAGTGGGCAGTTGGGCCCCACGGAGTGGTCGTCTTTCGTGCCGCCCGAACACGCGGTGTCCACCTCGGCGGCGCCGCCGCCGGTGCGGACGACTTTCATACAGTGAACGGCCACGGCGTGGGGCCAGGCGTTTTTCCACGGAAGGAGAGAAGATGAGCAACGTGAAATTGGTGGCGCTGGTGCTGATTGTGGCTGGCGTCCTGGGCTTGGCGTATGGCGGTTTCAGCTACACCAAGGAGACACAGGAGATCAAACTGGGGCCGCTGGAGTTGTCGGTGAAGGAGAAACAAACGGTCAATGTCCCCGTCTGGGTAGGGGTGGGGGCGATAGTGGCGGGCGGTCTCCTCCTGCTTGGTGCGAACAAGAAGAGCTAAGGCGATTTCCAGAAAAAATTATCCATGTAGCCCGGATGGAGCGGAGCGGAATCCAGGGGTCCCGCGCGGAACCTGGATTCCGCTTCGCTTCATCCAGGCTACCCAGCAACGGGGAACCCCCTTTAGAGCGAGAGGACATGAGTGATGAAAAAACAAGTAGGTTTGTGGATTGACCACCGGGAGACGATTATCGTGACTCTCGGAGCGCACGAAGAAGAAACGAAACGCATCGAATCGGACATGGAGAGATATGGCCGATCTTCCGGTAAGCCAGGATCCGGGAATAGCACGGCGGAGAACCAGCAAGACCGACGATTCACGAACTATCTGAACAGCTACTATGACGAGGTCATTGCGTCTATTCGTGAGGCGGACGCCATTCTCATCTTTGGTCCGGGTGAGGCCAAGGACGAGCTGCACGCCCGTTTGGTGAAGGACAAGCTGGGGGAGCGCGTCATTGCGGTTGAAACCGAGGACAAGATGACCGATCCGCAGATCGCGGCAAAAGTGCGGCGGCACTTTCACCAATAATCTCGCCAGTGCGAACAACTGAGCGTGAAACCGCGGTTTCATACCAGTGAAGAGATTATCGTCGGTCCCCCTCACTCTACCCCTCTTCCATCCGGGAGAGGAAACCTGAAGGCCATCTCTTCAGACAAGTGCAAACCGCTGTAACGACGGGGCACGCACCGCGACGAGAGTATCTTTCCTTCCCCTTGCCCGATTATCGCAGGATTCCAACATGGAGAACCGGAATCTCACAGACGGCAGGGACCGTCGGCCTTACCTTCTTCCTTAACAAGTCGAACCGGTTCTGTCCTCACCATGTCCCTTTTCCCTCACGTAGGGGTAACTCACTATGACGGAGGTCACGTATTATGAGTCTCTTATTATTGATCGTCTTAATTCTGCTGTTGGTGGGCGGTCTGCCCAACTTTGGCTATCACTCGTATGGCTATGGGCCCTCGGGGATCTCCGGGGTGCTGGTCATCGTCCTTGTCGTCCTGCTTCTCACCGGACGACTCTAAGGGACCCGGACTGGCTCCGGCGGGCAGGAAGCTCGTGCAAAGCGCGGAGCGCGACCACGTGGTCGCGCTCTCCCCTGTCACTTGTGGGCTGCCAACACCACCGCCCAGGTGCAGGCCACAACGGTTTCTGAACGGCGCAACGGCAATGCTGTCGTACGGCGCACCTTCACATCACAACACATCTTATAACCCAAAGGAGAAAACTTATGCGGAGACCTTCATGGATTCGGTCCAGCCTGCTCGCGGTGGCCGCGGGCGTTATGCTGGCCACCCCGGCCGGGGCGGCTACGCCTGATGCCTGGATCACCACCAAGACGAAGCTTGCCCTCTTGACCACGGAGGGCGTGAGCGGAACTGCTATCAAAGTGGACACGGTCGTAGGACGGGTCACCTTGCACGGCAAGGTGGGCTCCACGGCCGAGAAGACGAAGGCGGAGGGTATCGCCCAGCAGATCGACGGCGTGAAAAACGTGCGCAACCTGCTCCAGGTGGTGACCCCGCAAAACGCGGAGGCGGTACAGGTCGCTGATGATGCGCTCCAGCAACGGGTCGAGAACGCGTTGCTGGCCGATGCCTCTCTCAAAAGCAGTAACATCTCCATTAAGTCGGTGAACAAGGGAGTGGTGCTGCTCGGCGGCACGGCGAAGACGCTCAGTGCGCACCTGCACGCTATCGGAGTCGTCGCCATCACGCCCGGTGTCCACCGGATCGCCACTGAGGTCCAAAGTCCGGACGCCCTGGCTGATGCGGAGATCTGGCGTGAGTCCACGCCGCCATCGTCCAGCGAAGAGCTCGGCGTATGGGATACGGCCAGCGATATCTGGATCACCTCGGCCACCAAGATGCTCTTGCTCGCCGACAGCCAGACCCCAGCGCTCGATATCAATGTCGATACCTGGGCGGGAGTGGTGACGCTCTTCGGGATCGTGCCTTCACTGGAGGCCAAGGCCGCGGCGGAGGCACATGCCCGCCAAGTGAAGGGCGTGAAGGGGGTGGAGAACGAACTGCAGGTCGTCGCGAGCACCAAGCAGGCCGCTGGGCAGGTGCGGGACGAGGAACTCGAGCGCGAGGTGAAGAAAACGCTTGATACTCCCGCGTTCAAGGACATCAGCATCGCGGTAAAGAATGGCGTCGTGCGACTGACGGGGAGCACCCTCACCGGCGCGCAGCGCCTGGAGGCGGCGGTAGCCGCACGAGCAGTCCCAGGGGTACGCGCGGTTGAGAACGATCTGCGTTTCACGACCGCCCTGAACTAATTGTCCTGCTTCGCCCCGCCGGCATGCGACGGCGGGCAAAGTCACTCTCGGAAAAAGTCCTTCCGCTCTGTCCCACTCACTTGCCGACAGTCACAACCTGTCAGGCGTAACTGAAGAAGGAGAAAAAGATGAAACGTATAGCCATGACGACTGCCGCCCTCTTATTGATGTCTGGCCTAGCGATGGCTGAAGAGCAGATCAAGCGCGACAGCATGGAGAGTGAAAAGAGCGAGCGGAGCACGACGACCGTGACCTCTGATCCGGTGGTCGTCCCGCCGGTCGTGATTGTCCCGTCCGTGCGGGAAAAAAGTAAAAGCAGCATGAAGGTGGAGACGGAGAATCGCTCCACCGTGACGGACCCCGCGGGATCGCCTCCCACGCATGAGCACAGCTCCAGCAGTATGAAGTCCGAGAGTAAGTCTGCCACAACGGTGACCCCGCCCGTGGTGGTCGTCCCGGCGGTCCCGGCCGTCCAGGAGTACAACTCCAGCAGTATGAAGGAAAAAAGCACGACGACCACAGTGGAAGACTAACCTCTTCTCCTGCCGCGGACGTGCGAACAACGGAACAGACACAAGTCGCAATAGCAGAGATAAGGAGAAGGTTATGAGAAATATTCTGGTAGTCACCATCTTGGCGCTAATGACGAGTGTCATCGCGTGTGGCTCCGGTGTGGTGCGGGAAAAGACGGTGGAGCGGTCGTCTTCCTCTTCCTCTTCGACTGTCGAGGCTCCTCCGCCACCGCCTGTGGTCGAGAAAAAAAGCTCCACCACCGTCGTAGAGAAGAAATCCTCCTCCTCGACGCAGGAGACTCGGTAGACCTACCTCACTAGGCGAGTGAGACGGGCATCATGGACCTGTCTCACCCGCCTGGTGCCACACAGAACCGAGGGTCACTCCCCGGTCATCCGATTACGCGACAGAAAGGAGAAAGCGACATGAACAACATTATTTACGTTATTGGTCTCGTCGTGGTGGTGATCTTCGTTGTGAATTACATCGGCCGGTAGGCCAGAACATCCTACGCCGCCTAAGGAGACGAGCCCCCGCCACGGAAAGCGGAAGATGAGCAGCCCACCACCGCACCAGCGGAAAAAGTGCGAAGGAACGGCGGTACAAGCAATCCACGCCATCAAGTTTCATTCTTTATGGAAAATCAAGGAGATCCGTATGTCTTTATTAGCGCGCCGCGGCGCGGAGTTTTTTATCACGTGTAGTTTGGGGCTGAGCCGATGTGGGCGTGCCGTGCGGGCCCTGGCGTTCCCCGGCAAGGGGTTCATTCTGCAAACTTATGGGAAGACGGTTTTTCTGGGCATGCTCTCGTTCGCCACTTTGTTGGCGTTTCCCCCGCTGACAACGGCTCAGGATACCTACCGGGGACAACCCGAAGAGAGAGATCGTCGTTCCGGGGGGGAATTGAATGCACGCGACCGGCGCAGCTTTGATGCCTATCTGGATGAGCATTGGGAGACGGCACAGCTCCTCTACCAGCAGCCGGAGCTGGTCAACGATCGCGAGTTTCTCCGCGACCATCGTGCTTTGCGGACCTGGTTGGCGGAGCACAGAAGGGCCGCTCGGATAATCCGGGCCAATCCCCGCGAGGTGCTGTGGAAGCAACGGTCTGACTACCCGCGGGACGATGGCACGGTTCCCTCAGCGAAGCTGAATGCACGCGACCGGCGCAGCTTTGATGCCTATTTGGATGAGCATTGGGAGACGGCACAGCTCCTCTACCAGCAGCCGGAGCTGATCAACGACCGCCAGTTTCTCCGCGACCATAGTGCCCTGCGGGACTGGTTGGCTGAGCACCCCAGGGCCGCTCGGGTGATCCGAGCCAACCCCCGCGAGGTGCTGTGGGAGAAGCGCTCTGACCATTCGCGGGCCGATAGCGGAATTCCTTCGACAGGGGTCCGTGCTGACCAGCCACAGGTCACCAGAGCAATCTCCGCGGAAGAGGTGCAGAGTCTGGGGGAGTACCTGGACTCGCATTGGGAAGAAGCCGATGCGCTCTACCGCGAACCGGAGCTGATCAACGATCGTCAGTTTGTGCGCAGCCATCCCTCGCTGGATACTTGGCTGCGGGAGCGGCCAGACGCGGCGCGATCGATCAGGGAGCGACCCCGCGATTTCTTCTGGCGTCAACGGAGCGTCACTCCCCAAAACTTTCTCCAGCAGTTGTTCGGGCGCTAGCAAGCCGCACCCTCTCCACCACGAAGAATGGCGAAACTATAGCGAACGAGATCGAAGCGAAGAAGACGGGCAGTGAAGCGTAAGGGGCAAGCCTGTCTACATGATGAGAAGGAGCAGTTCAATGAAAGGTAAGATCGTACAGCACGTGTTCGTGACGTTGACCATCGGCATGTTGGTGCTGGAAGGCGGGCGCCTCCCGGCCACCGCGCAGCCAAGACACCCGGAACAGCAGCACCCGCAGGATCGCCAACCGCAAGGAGCGCCAGAGCCGCAGGGGCGCCAACAACAAAAAGCCCAGCAGCAACAGGAGCGCCAACAACAAAAGGTCCAAGGACAGCAGCAGCAACAGGAGCGCCAACAACGAAAAGCCCAGCAGCAACAGGAGCGCCAACAACAAAAGGTCCAAGGACAGCAGCAGCAACAGGAGCGCCAACAACGAAAAGCCCAGCAGCAGCAAGAAAAGCAACAGGAGCGGCAACAGCAAAGAGTCCAAGAACAGCAACAACAGCAAGAGCGCCAACAACAAAGAGTCCAAGAGCAGCAGGGACGCCAACAACGAAAAGCGCAACAACAGGAAGAGCGGCAACAGCAAAGAGTCCAACAACAGCAACAACAGCAAGAGCGCCAACAACAAAGAGTCCAAGAGCAGCAGGGACGCCAACAGCAAAAAGCCCAACAACAGCAACAACAGCAAGAGCGCCAACAACAAAGAGTCCAAGAGCAGCAGCAGGAGCGCCAACAGCAAAAGGTCCAGCAGCACCAAGAGCGGGAGCAGCGACAGTTCGGAGCCCCAGACCAGCAGGAGCGTCACCAGCGTGTGTCAGAGCGGCGTCAGCGCCAGCTCGTGAAAGAGCAGCAACAACGTTCGACCTCGTATCGTCAACAGACGAGACGGCAGGAACGGCGGGCACAAAAGTATATGACCTCGTTTCATCAGCAAAACCGGCAATCTCAGTATCGCTTTCAGCAACATTATGTCGAGCGCCTGCGTGCGCAGAATCTCCGTCACCACAACGACCGCGACCATGATTACGACCGTGATCCCTACTTCTCGACGGCGTCGAACTGGCGCTACCTGCGGGGCGGCAGATACTACAAGACGAATGAATACGGGGCGGATGCGCTCCGGCAGGCGATCAACGCTGGCTACGCCGAGGGCTTCCAGGCCGGACAAGCCGACCAGGAGGATGGCTGGCGCTCCAGCGCGCGCGATTCCTACGCCTATCAGGACGCCACCTTCGGCTATAGCGGTTATTATGTGGATGCCAGTGAATACCGCCATTACTTCCGCGAGGGATTCCGGCGCGGCTATGACGATGGCTACGACCGGGGCTCTCGATACGGAAGTTACACGAACGGCCAGTATTCCATCCTGGGCGAGGTGTTGTCGGAAATCCTCAACTTGCAGTCGCTCAATTAGGCCCCGCGCAATCGCACCACCTCGCATTGGCTCAGGGACGAACAACAATCCCCCAGAAAGAAGGAGACCCTTATGCCCCCCATATCTCTCTCCGCTCCCCGCGACTCCGCACGCCAGTTCATGCCCGGAGGGGTCGCGGTGCCGATGTCGGGTGACTGGAATTCCTGGCGTGCCCAGGTGTCCGATGCCAGCGTCCTTCCCGAACAATTTTTCAACTCCCAGCACAGCTTCTTCACTGGGCGTCCAGTGGCGGCGTTACTCCGGGCCGTCCTTGAAGATGCCCTGACGTGTTTCCAGAAGCAATTCGTCAATGAGAGACCCCGCGTCCAGCGCGAGGCACGAGAAGTCGAGGCGTGGTTTTTGAGCGAGGAGGCGCACTGGCCGTTCTCCTTCGTGACTATTTGCGCGGCGCTTGGGTTGGAGCCGGACGCCATCCGGCGGCAGCTCCAGCGCTGGAACCATTCGCATCTGGCCAGGCCGCAAAAACAGATGCGGCGGAGCGGTCCGCGTCGTCCGCGTGGCGTGAGCGGGTGACGCTCTTGAGGAACAGTCCGGGAAATTCTGGCGGTGCCGACGAAAGAGGTGTGGAAAAAGTATGAACAAAATGACAGGCAGTGTTTTCGTTGTCCTACTCATGTTCGGTAGTGCGGTGGGGATGTTCTCCGCTCGGAGCGCCGCCGCCGAACCGCTCGTGCCCCAATCTCAGGCGGGGACTGAGGATGCGTATATCGCCGGTTATGCCGCCGCCACCTTGGAACGAGATTTCCGGGTGTCGAGCGGCGCGGTCCGGGTGCAACAGGGCGTCATTATCGTGAACGCTCCCACTCTCGCGGGGGCGGAGCAGCAAAAGATGGTGGAAACCCTCGCCACCATTCGTGGCGCGACGCGGGTGGAACTACAGGACAATGGCAAGGTGGTGGCGTCCACGCCGGCCATCTCCCCGTCCGCGGCCGCGGTCCAGCGGGACGTAAAAGGCACGGGCGCCCAACTGGCGTCGGTGGGCTCCACTTTTCTGCCCGATGGGTATCTCTTTGAGCAGTTGCTGGCCGACCCGAAGTGGCCGCATTTTTCTCTCGCCTATATCCATTATCTCCACGATAAAGAAATCGGCAGCGCCGGCAAGGCGAATTTTGGCGAGACCCTCACCTTTTATCGAGACCAGGCGCCCTTCGGTGGACAATGGGAGGTCGGCATCCAAGCGGGGGTGTACTCGCTCTTCGACCTCGAAGCCGCGTCAAAAGACCTCATTAACGCCGACTACCGGGGCGGGGTGTTCGCCGCCTATCGCGCCCACGAGTTTTCGACGATTCTTCGCGTCTTTCATCAAAGCTCTCATCTGGGAGATGAATTTGTCCTGCGCAACACGACCGAGCGGGTCAATCTCAGCTATGAGCAAGTTGACGCCCTCGTCTCGTACAAGTTCCTTGAAGCTATTCGGCTCTATGGCGGTGGTGGGTATCTCTTTGACCAAGAGCCGTCCGACTTGAAGCCCGGACATATCCAGTACGGCGCTGAATTCGAAAGCCCGTGGACGTATGGGGATGGCGCTCTCCGTCCAGTGCTGGCCGCGAATCTCCAAAATACGGAAGAGAGTAACTGGAGTACCGATATTTCCGTACGCGGGGGCATCCAATTCGAGAACTGGAAGCTGGGCTCGCGCAAGTTACAACTGCTGGTCGAGTATTTTAAGGGGTATTCTCCGAATGGGCAGTTCTATACCCGAAAGATCGAGACCATCGGGATCGGCGCCCACCTCCGCTTTTGAGCGCGGAACCTCCGACGAACACCCCAGCCTAGGGCTTAGGCGTTCCCCCCAAACTGGAAAGAACACATGAAAAAAAATATGACGGCAAAGGCCTATCTTGTGGGTGGCGGTATCGGCTCCTTGGCCGCCGCCGCCTTTATGATCCGTGACGGCAACCTGCCGGGCGGCAATATCTCCATCCTCGAAGCGGCCCCTCTCATGGGCGGCAGTCTAGACGGGGCCGGGGACCCTACGAGCGGATATTCCCTGCGTGGTGGGCGGATGTTGACGACCGACAACTACGAATGCACCTGGGATCTCTACAAATCCATCCCCTCCTTGCACCACGCGGGCAAGACGGTCTTCGACGAAACCGTGGAGTTCAATGAGCAGCACAAGGCGCATTCGAGGGCGCGGCTGGTGGATCGCCGGCGCGCGAAGGTCCCCGTGACCTCAATGGGGTTCTCCATGCAGGACCGTAGCGAATTGCTGAAACTCAGTAATGCCGACGAAGAGACGTTAGACGCGAGTTGTATCACCGACTGGCTTTCGCCAGGATTCTTCGAGACTGAATTTTGGTACATGTGGGCTACGACATTTGCCTTCCAGCCCTGGCACAGCGCCGTTGAATTCAAGCGCTACCTGCACCGTTTCATGCTCGAGTTTTCCCGCATCGAAACGCTCGCGGGCGTCAAGCGGACGATCTACAACCAGTACGACTCCTTGGTTCTCCCCTTGCAGGCGTGGCTCAAAGCCCAAGGCGTCCAGTTCGTCACCAACTGTACGGTGACCGACCTCGATCACACAACCGAAGATAGTCAGTTCATCGTAACCAGCCTCCATTGTGGGCGGGGGAGCAATCATGAAGTGATCGCCGTGCATGACGGCGACCTGGTCTTCATGCAGAACGGCTCCATGACCGACGCCTCCAGCCTGGGTTCGATGACGAGCGCGCCCAAAAAGCTGACCAAAGTTGAGAGCGGCGGGTGGACCCTCTGGGAAAAGCTGGCGGCGGGCCGACCGGAATTTGGCCGTCCAGCGGTGTTTAACAGTTGCATCGCCCAGTCGTATTGGGAGTCGTTCACCGTCACGCTGAGCAACCCGGCCTTCTTCGACCAAATGATTCAATTCAGCGGCAATCAGCCGGGGACCGGCGGACTGGTGACGTTCAAGGACTCCAATTGGCTGATGTCCATCGTACTGGCGCATCAACCGCACTTCGCGGCCCAGCCCGCCGACGTGCAGGTGTTCTGGGGCTACGCGCTCTTTCCAGACCGGGTCGGCGATTTCGTGGCGAAGCCGATGACCGAGTGCACGGGCGCGGAGATCCTGCGGGAACTCTGTGGTCACTTGCGCTTCGATCTCGAGACCGTGGCCTCGGCCAACTGCATTCCGTGCCGAATGCCGTACATCACCAGCATGTTCATGCCCCGGACGCGCGGCGACCGACCACTCCCAGTGCCGCGCGGCTCGAAAAATTTCGCGTTCATCAGCCAGTTCGTTGAAATCGCGGAGGATGTCGTCTTCACGGTGGAGTATTCGGTGCGCGCGGCGCAGATGGCCGTCTATGAGTTGCTGGAGATCAACCGCAAGATACCGCCGGTCACGCCACACGACAAATCACTGCACACGCAGTTTGAGGCGTTAATCAAGGCGTTTAAGTGATGGTGGGGTAACGTCGTCCTCAGCTTCCGTCATTGGCGATGACAAGAACGCCGCTGGCCAGGTAATCATCGCCCATTTACGACTCACCTACGAAGTCAGTCATTCACCAAGAAAGTAAACCTATGCTGATCAAGATACCGACTGAGAAAACCGTAAGTACCGCGGCGGCTGCCTTGCAGACCGCCGTTCAGGCCAATCACTTTGGCGTCATGCAGGTGCACAACCTCAAGGAGACCATGACGAAGAAAGGCGTGGAGTTTGCCCACGAATGTCTGATCTTCGAGGTCTGCCAGCCACACCAAGCGAAGAAAGTGCTCGACGAAAACATGGGCGTCTCCACCGCACTGCCCTGCCGGATTTCCATTTACGAGGAGGGCGGGACAACCATGCTGGCGACATTGAAGCCCACCATTCTGTTGGCGATGTTCAACACGCCGCAACTGGAAGGCGTGGCGCGGGAAGTGGAAACCACGATTGTGAAAATCATGAAGGAAGCGGCGGCAGCTTGATGGGCTGGTCTTCGAACTCGCCAAGACTAAGGAAAAGAGCATGCCCGTAGTTCATCGTGAGCGGCACCGGACACAACATATCGGCTGGCTGCGCGCAGCCGTTCTGGGCGCGAACGACGGTATCGTTTCAACCGCTAGTCTGGTGGTTGGTGTAGCCGCGTCAAATGCCACACCGACTGGAGTGTTAGTGGCCGGTATCGCGGGCTTAGTTGCCGGAGCCATGTCCATGGCCGCGGGTGAGTATGTTTCGGTCAGCTCTCAGGCGGATACCGAGGAAGCGGACATCAAGCGTGAACGAACAGAACTCGCGGCCAATGCGGATAACGAGAGCAAAGAGCTTGCCGCCATCTATGTCAAACGGGGGCTCTATCCAGCGCTGGCAAATCAAGTCGCGGCACAACTCATGGCGAAAGATGCACTTGCCGTACATACCCGCGATGAACTCGGCATCTCAGAAACCATCAGTGTCCGGCCTGTTCAGGCCGCGCTGACTTCCTCCGTGACGTTTGCCGTTGGCGCCGCACTCCCTTTACTCGTCGTTGTCATCGCGCCGACCACGCACCTCATCCCCCTTGTTTCAATCACTTCTCTATTCTGTCTCGCACTGCTAGGCGCCTTGGCGGCGTATACTGGCGGTGCGCGCCCTCTCATCGGAATGGTACGCGTCACATTTTGGGGAGCACTGGCAATGGCCATAACGGCAGGCATCGGGGCCTTATTTGGGACGGCGGTGTAACGCAATGAATATGCCTCATTCCTCTTCAACGCACTTAGGCCCTCAGGTATTCGCCCTGATCGCCTGGCTGGCGCTCTGTTTCGCTGCTTCCAGCACGGCGGTCTTCGTGTCGGTCGATGGTTGGTATGCCGGCTTGCTCAAGCCGTCGTGGAATCCGCCGGCGTGGCTCTTTGGCCCCGTGTGGACGTTGCTCTACGCAATGATGGCAGTCGCGGCATGGCTGGTCTGGCGCGAGGGGGGATGGAGAGAGCAAGCGCGAGCCCTGAGATTGTTCCTACTGCAATGGCTGCTGAACGCGCTGTGGACGCCGCTGTTTTTTGGCCTGCACCGTCCAGGACTGGCTTTCGCGGAAATCATCCTGCTCTGGTTGGCGTTGGTGGCGACACTGGTTTCGTTCTGGCGAGTGAGGAAGCAAGCCGGCGTTTTGCTGATGCCGTATCTAGCGTGGGTGAGCTTCGCGGCAGCGCTGAATTTCACCATCTGGCGGCTGAACCCCTGAAGCGGTGGAGATGATCGCCGAGGGGAAAGCTGGGCACAACCAGTCCGCCACGGAGAGACTGGCGCATTTTGGTTCCATCGTGCTCGGACTGTCCGCGCGGGGTGGAGCTGTAGACGCTCTTCGGGAGATACCAATGGAAAAGATGCGAGCCACTGTATTTCATGGCACAAATGATATCCGCGTTGAAGAGGTTGAACGCCCACACGCTGGCGTTGGGGAAGCCATCATCCGCGTGACGCTGACGACGATCTGCGGCACGGATCTGCATATCGTGCGGGGCGAGTATCCGGTCAAGCCCGGACTCATCATCGGCCACGAACCGGTTGGGATCATTGCGGAACTCGGCCTTGGGGTCGTGGGCTACAGTCTCGGCGAGCGCGTGCTGGTTGGCGCGATTACCCCCTGCGGTCAATGCCAGGCGTGTCTGTCGGGGCAATGGTCGCAGTGCGGTCACGATGCCCACGAGGGATACACCGCCGTCGGAGGCTGGCGCTGCGGCAATACGATGCACGGCGCGCAGGCCGAGTACCTGCGCGTGCCGCACGCGCAAGCGAATCTGGCGAAGATTCCCGACGAACTGACCGACGAACAGGTCGTGCTGCTGTCCGACATCGCTTCGACTGGTTTCAGCGGAGCGGAATCGGGGGAAGTACGCATTGGCGATGCGGTTGTCGTCTTCGCGCAAGGGCCGATTGGCTTGTGCGCGACAGCGGGAGCAAAGTTAATGGGAGCAGCGCTCGTTATTGGCGTCGACAGCGATGACACCAGATTGAAGATGGCGCAACGCATGGGAGCGGATGTCACACTCAACTTCACCGAGGTTGACGTGGTGGCCGCGGTGAAGCGGTTGACTGGCGGCGGCGTGGACGTGGCCATCGAAGCGCTCGGCACCCAACAAACATTTGAGCAGGCTCTCCGCTCGTTGCGGCCCGGCGGCACCCTTTCGAGCCTTGGTGTCTATGCTGGCAAACTGCACGTCCCCTATGACGCCTTCGCCGCCGGACTCGGGGATTACCGCATCGTCACCACGCTCTGTCCCGGCGGCAAAGAAAGGATGCGCAGGCTCATGGAAGTCGTCAGACACAAGCGCGTGGATCTGACACCCCTGCTGACGCATCGCCTTTCGCTTGACGAGATCAAAGAGGGGTACCGAATTTTTGGCGAACGCCTGGATGGGGTTCTCAAGGTGGCGATCAAACCATAGGAGCGATGAAAGACATGGCGCCCTTACTCCTCCATCAATTCGTGCGCGCACTCTGTCAACAAACTGAAGACGAGCGCGGAACGCCTGCGGCCGCGCGGGCCGTTCCACTCGTTTCCCAACCCGCCGAGCGCGTGCCGCGCTCGGGAAGAGGTGAGTTATGAAATGGTCGTGGAAAATCGCCCGCGTGGCGGGCATTGATGTGTACATCCATGCGACGTTCTTGTTGATTCTCAGTTGGGTCGCCCTGGGACATTGGTCGCAGGGGCTCGCGGGGATGCTCAGCGGCGTCTTGTTCATTCTGGCGATCTTTGCCTGCGTGGTGCTGCACGAGTTCGGCCATGCGTTGACGGCGCGCCGCTACGGCATCAAGACACGCGACATCACGCTGTACCCAATTGGCGGCGTGGCGCGACTCGAACGCATGCCCGACCAGCCGCTGCAAGAACTGTGGGTCGCGCTGGCGGGTCCCGCGGTCAATTTCGTCATCGCCGCAGTGCTGTTCGCGTGGCTCACGCTCACGGCGGCGTTCGTGCCGTTCGAGCACCTCACCGTGACGACCGGTCCGTTTCTCGAACGGCTGCTGGTCACGAACCTGTTCCTCGCTGGCTTCAATCTGCTGCCGGCCTTTCCGATGGATGGCGGCCGGGTGCTGCGCGCGTTGTTGGCGCTCCGGATCGAATATACGCGCGCCACGCAAATCGCC
>JABFSC010000350.1 GCA_013140885.1 Deltaproteobacteria bacterium
CACCGCATTGAGGGCGAGGCGGAAGACGAGATTGGCACCTTGGTCGCGGCCTTCAACCGCATGACTGGCGAACTGCAACAGAGTCACCACGAGCTCGACGCTCGCCGTCGCTACATGGAAATCATTTTGACGAACATCACGGCTGGGGTGATGTCGCTCGACCGCAATGGCTTCGTGACGACGATGAACCGCGCGGCGGAGCGGTTGCTCGGCCTGCGCGCGGTGGACGTGATTGGGAAAGACTGTCGCGTCATTTTCGCGACCTCCGAGTTTTATGAAGTCCGCAAAATCGCACGTGAGATCTTGCCAGAGTCCGCCGGTGCGGTCGGCGAGGGAGGGCGCGAGAGTCAAGGACAACTCAAACTCCGGCGGGAGGGCCAACCGATCTCGCTGTTCGTGACCGGGACGCTCTTGACGGATGAACACCAGGAAGGGATTGGCATCGTCTACTTTTTCGAGGATGTGACGCAAATCGTCCGGGTGGAACGGATGGAGGCGTGGCGTGAAGTGGCCCGGCGCATCGCGCATGAAATCAAGAATCCGCTCACCCCGATTCAGTTGGCCGCGCAACGGTTGCAACGGCGCTTCGCCCCGCAAATCACCCACAACGCCGACGTGTTCAACGAATGTATCGGCAGCATCGCCCATGAAGTGGACGCGATCAAGAAACTGGTCAACGAATTCTCGAGTTTCGCGCGGCTACCGACCGCCGACCATTTACCAGAAAATCTCAACGTGCTGATCCAAGAAGTGATCCCCGTGTTCGTGGAGGCGCATCGCGATATCGACTTCGTCTCGCAGCCGGATGCGGGGTTGCCGTCCTTGGAATTGGACCGCGAGGGGATCAAGCGTGTCGTGCGCAACTTGCTCGACAATGCCGTGGCTGCCTGCCGTATGGCCGCGAATGGGCACCGGCCCCTCATCTCGGTGAGTACCCGGTATCTCTGGTCGCTGGGCATGGTGCAGCTTGAGGTGGCCGATACCGGGTGCGGCATTCCACCAGAAGAAAAAGACCGTCTGTTCGAGCCGTATTTTTCGACCAAGAAGGAAGGAACAGGATTGGGGCTCGCGATCGTGGCGACGATCGTCGCCGATCACCAAGCATTTATTCGGGTGCGTGATAATGACCCCCAAGGAAGCCGATTTATTATTGAACTACCGGTGCGGCGCAAGGCGCAACGCGCGCCGGTAACCGTCGAAACTACCCACGTGCCGCTGACGGGCACCGGAGGACATGGTTAGGGAGGAGGATGGTATGGAAGAGACAATTCTCGTGATTGATGATGAAGAAAAGATTCGCGCGAGTCTGCGCGGCGTGCTGAGTGACGAAGGGTTTCGCGTCCTGGATACCGATGGGACGCCGCAAACACTGGATTTAGTGGCCACGGAACGGCCAGACTTGGTGATTCTCGATATCTGGATGCCGCGGATTGATGGCATTGAGTTGCTGGAGCGGATGAAAATTCAGCAACCCGAACTGCCCGTGATCGTGATCTCCGGGCACGGGACCATTGAAACCGCGGTCCGGGCCACCAAGCTAGGCGCGTCGGATTTTCTGGAGAAGCCCTTCTCCATTGAAACCCTCTTGCGGTCGGTCTATCGCGCCACCGGACGGCTCAACAGCGATGACGAGCCACTGCCGGATCGCGTGGATACCGCAGTGGTGACGACGACGCTACGACGCTCGACGAGGCAGACGCATGCGCGGACGATTGACCAGAGCGTGGTGGTGCAGGGACGCGGCTTACACTCGGGCATGCGGACCGGCGTGATCCTGCATCCCATGCCGCCGGGGACGGGGATTGTGTTTGGGGCGCTCTCCGCCTCCGATGTGACGATTCCCGCGACAGTGGACTACGTCGATTCCACCGGGTACGCCACGAGTTTGCGGCGTGAGGGCGTTATCGCCCAAACGATCGAGCATTTAATGTCAGCGCTGCACGCGCACGGCATCACCAATCTACTGGTGAAAATGCAAGGCGAGATTCCCATTCTGGACGGATCGGCGCTGGAGTTTTGCCAACTGTTGGAGGAAGGGGGGATTGTCGAACAAGCGGAGAGTATCGAGCCGGTGCGGATTGACCGTCCCTACCAGATGGGCACCGTGGCCTCGGGAAAATTCGTGCGCATCGAGCCCGCCGACCGGTTCGAGGTGCACTACACGCTGCGGTATCCCGAACCGGTGGGTGAACAGGTCTACCACTACATTCATCGGGACGCGCACAGTTATCAAGAAGAGATCGCGCCCGCCCGCACGTTTGGGTTTCTCAAGGACATCCAAATGCTGGAGCAGATGGGCCTAGCGAATGGCGGGCGGCTGAACAACTGCATTCTCATTGGTGAACAAGGAGTGATTAACCCACCCCTGCGTTTCCCCGACGAGCTGGTGCGCCATAAGATTCTGGACTTGCTGGGTGATCTCTATCTGTTGGGGCGTCCGATTCAGGGAAAAGTGACCGCGTGTGGGACGGGGCATACGGATAATGTGGCGCTGGTGCGGGCGATTCGGGAGCAAATGGGAGCGCGGGTGACCGTCCACTGATGGCGGAATAAATTGTCCTCGGCGGAAAAATGCAACCTTTTTCGCCGAGGATAAACGCCGAGACGCCTACGGGGTCACCCGTTCCAACATCCGCGGAAACGGAATCGCCTCGCGCACATGGTGTAGGCCACAGAGCCACGAGACCATGCGCTCGATGCCCATGCCGAAGCCCGCATGCGGCACCGAGCCGTAGCGACGCAAGTCGAGGTACCATGAGAACGCTTGTTCCGGCAGGCCATGCGCGCGAATCTTCTGCTCCAAGATCGCGAGGTCATCCTCACGTTGGCCACCACCGATGATCTCGCCATAGCCTTCGGGTCCAAGCACATCCATACACAACGCCACCTTCGGGTTGTCGGGGTCCGCCTTCATGTAGAAGGCTTTGTTTTCGGTGGGATAGCGATGAATGATGACCGGCCGGTCGAAGGACTCGGAGATGACCGTCTCGTCGTCGCCACCAAAGTCGGCGCCCCACTGAATATCAATGCCTTTCTTCCGCAATAACTCGATAGCGTCGCCGTAACTGATGCGCGGAAACGGCTTCTTGATGTTGGCGAGCTTGGTGAGGTCGCGCTCCAACGCCGTCAATTCCTTCTGACGATTGGTAAGCACTCGCTGAACGACGTACTCGATGAAATCCTCGGCGAGGTCCATGTCGCCGTTGAGGTCGCAATAGGCCACTTCGGGTTCGATCATCCAAAATTCGGTGAGATGACGGCGCGTCTTCGATTTCTCCGCGCGGAATGTGGGGCCAAAGCAGTACACTTTGCCGAACGCCATCGCGCCCGCTTCCATGTAGAGCTGACCACTCTGGGTGAGATAGACCGTGTCATCGAAATACTTGACGGGAAACAACGTGGTCGTACCCTCGCACGCCGCGGGAGTGAAGATCGGCGCGTCGAGCAGCGTGAAGCCGTGATCGTCGAAATAATCGCGACAGGCCCCGATGATTTCACTGCGCACGCGCAGAATGGCGTGTTGCCGCGCCGAGCGCAGCCACAGGTGGCGGTGATCGAGCAGAAACGCGACCCCATGCTCCTTGGGCGTGATCGGATACTCATGGGCGAGTTGATGCACGGTGAGACTTTTAACCGACACCTCGAAACCGATGGGCGAGCGCGCGTCTGCGCGCACCGTGCCAGTGACGGAGAGCGAGGATTCTTGTGGGAGATGGTCCGCTTGTTGGAACATCTCCGGGGACACATCTCCCTTGAACATGACGCATTGGATCGTGCCCGTGCCATCGCGCAGTTGGAGGAAATGGAGCTTGCCGCTGGAGCGTTTGTTGTAGAGCCAGCCGTTGAGAGAGACCTCGTGTCCTTCGTGGGTGCCAATGTCGTTGATGTAGATCGCTTGCGCCATGTGCGTCCCTTTCTTGATTGTGGTGTTCTTTTGCGCGTGGCACTATAGCACAAAGAAAAAGGAGAACATGATGACTCGTTGGATCGCTAGTTGTGTGGTGTGTCTGTTCGTTTTTCCTCTTCTCACAGCGTCGGCTCAGCGTCGCGGTCCAGATGAAATTGAGGACGCCTTGCGCGATCTGCCTCCGGCGCAGCGCGCGCAGTACCGCCGTCAATTACTGAATCTGGATCGCGTGTCCCGACGCTTGCTGCAAGCGGTTCCCAACCCGCCGCAGGTCGATATAGTCCTCGCCGCGGGGGAAAAATCCGTCAACGCCGGAACCACGTTCGGCAAGATCATCGTCGCGGAGGGGATGCTTGATTTTGTGAAGTCCGATGATGAGTTGGCGATGATCGTTGGACATGAACTCGCCCATCAGACACTTGGCCATGTGTCCCGTGGAGCGAGGAATAGTGTCTTGCTCAATCTGGGAAGCGTCATCGCGGGTTCGTTTATTCCAGGTGGGGAGGCCGTGACTGGTCTCTTTGGCCAGATGGTGCTCAACCATTTTAACCAGGACCAGGAGCGGGCGGCGGA
>JABFSC010000703.1 GCA_013140885.1 Deltaproteobacteria bacterium
TCTGGCTGCGCCACGCCATGACCCACGCGCTGCGCACGCGGCGCATCGTCGTCCCGCCACGCGCCCAGCAACGCATCGCACGCCAGCTCACCCGCACCGCCCAGCAGCTCGAACAGCTCTTCACGCGGCCGCTCTCGGCGGAGGAACTCGCCGCCGCCACGGGCCTCTTACCGCGGGAGATGGCGACCGCCTTGGCCACGCAGCTCCGGGAGGTCTCCTTGGACGCACCGGTTGGAGACGGACGCACCTTGGCGGATCTGCTCGTCGCGCCCGAGGCGCTGACAGATGCGCAGGAGACGGACTGCCCCTCGAGTCCGGAGCACCTGCGCCGGACTCGGCAGCGACGGAGTCGGCGCTGACGCAGTCGATGGAACGGGCAGTGTCCTGCGCTGTGGCGTGGGCGCGGTCACACACAACGCGTTCCTCAGTCTGCCTCGGCGTATGGAGATCGTACAGGAGAGGAACGGCCACCCGCGCTTAGCGTCTGGAGGAACGGCGAGGCTTCTTTTGTACAGTGGCACGTGGCGTCACCTGCCGCTGCGCCCGGCCCACGGCTGGGCGCGCGCGTTTCCGCGGCTGTGGGGCTGACACCTTCGCGCGCGTCCGTGTCCGGGTCATGCCATTGGCTTTGCGCGGGGTGGCACCGGGCGCGCGTGCTGGTCGTCGGGCACGCGACGCGGAACCGCGTGACGCGGACCCGTGTGACACGGAACCGCGTGACACGGGTCCGCGCGTCGCAACCGTCTGCGTGGCGGGACGCAGCGGAACGGGAGGCGGGGCCAGCGACACGCCCACCTGCATCCGCGTGCGTCCCGCGACCACCACAGGCTGGGTCGTTTTGAGGCGCACGGTAAAGTGGAGAGCAATCGGCCGGGCACCGACGAACGTGCGTTCCGCCGCGATCCGCAGCACCCTCTCATCCACGGGGTCGCGCCACCAGCGGCGCACAGTCGCATGGACGGTGGCGGCCGTTTGTTCCGCTAACGATTGGAGAGCGGCATCGAGTGCGGTCGGCATGGGTTCACAACTCCTGTATAGCATTCTATCTGTGAGTGTGGTCCTGGCAAGCCCCCTCACTCCAGCAACTTCCCCATCAACATCGGAATGCCCAGCCGCTGGCGCTGCGTCTCCCCTTTGAACAACTGCTGCCGGCGGTGCGGGGCATCGCCGCGTTCGCCCACGTGTTGCGCGAACTGCCGCGCCAGCAGACTACTGCCCAGGAAGACCGTGTGTTTGCCATATTGGTCCCGCATCCGATCCACCGCCTGATACACCTTGGAGAGCCGCTCGGCCCGCACCACTGCGCCAAAGAGATCCAACTGCACCATCCGGTCCTCTGCCAGTTTCGTGAGAACAATGCCCGTGGCGCGATAGTCTTCCTCAGGCTGAAAGAGCTGGGTAAACGCGGGTGAGATCGCGTGCACGATGTCCTGGGGAAAGGCTGTCGCCCGGGAGAGTCGCACCTCGACCCACGCCATGCGAAAGGTCTGGGTCTTCAACATGATGACGACCCGTGTGGCCGCGAGTCGGTACTTCCGCGCCTTGATACAGGCATTCTCAATATTCTTGGATAATTGCGAGAACACAAAGGCGCGATCGCGAGACGGCGGGGTAAAGGTCTTCACTTTCTGGATCGACTGGTACGTCGATTTCTCCGCCGTGACGAGGGGAAGGACACTGCGCCCATTGAGTTCTTGCCAAATCTCGTAAAAGGGCTTGGTCAGCCACTTCTTGACCCACAGTTCGTCTGTGCGGGCAAAGTCGAGTGCCGTCGAGATGCCGTGCTTCTGCAAGAGGGCTGCGGTATTACTGCCAATGCCCCAGACCGCACTGACCGGCGTCTGGCGTAAGAACTGGTGAATCTCGCGGCCCGCAATCGTCGTGAGCCCCGATGGTTTTTGCCACTTGGAGGCGAGTTTGGCCAGCACTTTGGTGGGGGCCAGTCCCACGGAGAAGGTGAATCCGAGTTCGGTATCGAGATCGTGCTTGATGCGCTGGGCCATGGCGGGATAGGACAGCCGCAAGACCCGCCGCAGTCCTGTCACATCACAAAAGCATTCATCCACACTGTACTCTTCGACCTCAGGCGTGTAGCGCCGCACGATGCTGAACAAGCGCTGGGAGAGTAAACTGTAAGTCTCATAGTCAGAAGGCAGAATGATCGCGTCTGGACAAAGTTTCTTGATCTCGAAAAGCCGCATGCCACGGGTCACCCCACGAGCTTTGGCCTCATAACTCAGGGAGGCGGCAATGCCCCGTTCTTTGCCGGTAATCACCGGTTTGCCGCGCAATGCGGGATCGCGGGCCTGTTCACACGAGGCAAAGAAGGCATCCCCGTCAATGTGCAGCAGGGCACGGGAGAACGAGGACAGGGTGAGCGGGGCTTCGCTCATGGGCGGCGGAACTGGCGGATACACGCGATCACCACCGCTTCAATCTGTAATTCCTGTTTGGGAAAAATCGCGCGGTATTTGGGATTGGTCTTGTTGGCGGGCTGGAGATATAACCGCCCGGCGCGCGTGGCCAGATACTTCATAGTCCAGCCATCGTGATCGACACGGGCAATGACAATATCGCCGGGTTTGGCGTCACTGCGGCGCTCGACCAACACCAAATCCCCATCGAAGATGCCCGCCTCGATCATGGAATCACCTTGCGCTTTGACCATATAGGTGGCGTCGTGGTTCTGAATCAGCAGCTCGTTGAGATCAATGGTATCGCCAAGTTCTTCTTCGGCGGGTGAAGGAAACCCGGCTTGGATACTGCCCAACACGCGCAACGCAAAGAAATGGCGCGTGGGCAGTAAGCGCCCGGTCCCATCTTTCGCCAGTCTGCCCGCTTGCACCAGTTTCTCGATCAGTTTGGCCGCCGCTCGGGGCGAGCGAAACTGTAGGAGATGTTGCACTTCGCGCACGCTCGGCATGCGCTGCTGCTGTCGGTAGAACTGGATAATCGCCTGGGCGCGTTGGGTGGTATGCATAACTCCTCCGGTCCCGTGCTCTCACTGTTCCAGTATAAGTATACAATCGTATACCTGTCAAAGGGGCGGCGGAACTCTGATCGGCGATCGTGCCCTGGCCCGTGCCGCGCTCGTGCGACGCTCGGTCTTCGCTTCGCCACCGACATCTTTCGTGGTGCACGTGGACTATGGTATGGGCGAAGGGCGTAGCAAGGGAAAGTTGAAGCCGACCATGCGACGGGAGAGCACAAGCGCCCTGTTGTCGTCCCCGCGGCACGAGGAACCTTCGGGCATCCCCCGTGGCATTGCGGAGTGGCAGGTGTGACTGACATCACCACTCTTCGTGACGCGCCACGCGAGAAGCAGAGGGCGCTGGTCCGTTCCGACCCATCCCCTAACGATGAGTGATCAGGAGGGAACTCTATGAGTACGGTCCAGACGGTCCCCATCATTGATGTCGCCCCGTTTCTGGCTGGGGATCCGGCGGGAACACACGAGGTGATCCGTCACGTGAGCCGGGCCTGTGAAACCATCGGGTTTCTGGTTCTGACCGGTCATGGGATTCCGCTAGAGTTGCAGGAGCGCGTCTTTGCCACGAGTCGGGAGTTCTTCGATCTCCCTGAAGAGGAAAAACTCCGGTCCAAGATTCCGGGGATCTACTACGGCTACAATCCCCTCGGTGCGGAACGGGTAGCCTACAGTCGCGGCGAGCAGACGCCGCCCGATCTCAAGGCGAACTTTTCCCTGGGCCGGCTCGACGTCGATGCGCATGATCCCTACTACCACAGTCCTCTGGGCAAACGGATCTTTCCAGCGAATATCTGGCCAGAGCGTCCCACACAGTTTCGTGCGCTGGTCACGGAGTATTATCGGGCCACACAGCGGCTGGCCACGAGTCTCATGGAACTGTTTGCGCTCGCGCTGCACCTCCCCCGCACCTACTTTGCCGACAAGACTGAGAAGAGCGTGGACTTCTGGCGCGTCCTGGATTACCCAGTACTCACGACTCCACCGCTGCCTGGCCAACTGCGCATCGGTGCCCATACCGATTACGGCACGCTGACGTTGGTGACCGCCGATGGTCCTGGCTTACAGGTACAAACCGCGCGGGGCGACTGGGAGGACGTGCCGTATCTCCCGGGCAGTATACAAGTCAACCTCGGCGATATGATGGCGCAGTGGACCAACGATCGCTGGCGCTCGACCATGCACCGTGTCTTGGCACCAGGCAGTGAGCTGGGAAGCCACGCGACACGCCGCATGGCGCTCACGTTCTTCCTCACCGCCAACTACGATGTCGTCATTGAACCGCTGGCGACCTGCTGTAGTCCCACCAATCCGCCCCACTACGCCCCGATCACCGCGTGGGAACACCTGGCGGCGAAGCTCAGACGACAATTCTCGCGCGCGGATGATGTCGCGGATGGGAGTCACGTGCCGATGGCGCAGCAGTGAGGGGGAGAGGAAGCAGCAGGCAAACGGTCAATTCTGTAAAGACAACGTCTTGCGCTCACCGCCAGTGTAAGAGGAAATCAAGGTCTCGCTTGATCCCTTGCTACGGAAGCGCCAGTGAAAGCGAAGAAGTAATTGAGTCTTTCGCATCATTGCATGGAAATCTCATATGCGACGCGTGAGCAAAGGCCGTAAAGTCCATGGAGCAGCAGCGCCGCCAAAGATGGGACTCCCGTCTCAGGGACCAAACCGTATTTTTTTAACCTCACCATGAGTATCCCTGCTCTCACCAGTTTCCCACTCGCGAAGAGCGTGCGGTGCCGCCACACCTTCACAAGAACGCTCCTTCGTGAAAAACAAGATCGGGTGAAATTCCATGCATTCGTGCTCAAGACACGAAAAATCTCGACTTTCAATCGAAGCCGTACCTTTCCGTTGGGAGGTGTCCGCTCGTCCATAGCAGGTGCTTGATTCTATCTAATCGGAAGGTGGAACACAGGAAGTCAGGTGCACGCATACACAGGGCTTTCGCACATCGTTGAAGAAGAATGCAACGTGTGTACCCGACAAAGTGAACGGTTTGCCTCTTTCAAAGAGATAACAGCAGGTGTTATTTCTTTACTGGTATTGAAAAGCCCCCCGCGGTTGGGATCGTGCGGGCAGCAGAACCCGCAACGCGCAATGACGCACAAGAACAAAGGAGAACGGCGATGGGATTTGAAACATTTTGGAGAGACGCGCTGACCAATCGCGCGAAGAATATCGGGCGCCCGGCAAAAGACCTGCTCCCGCAAATTGATGACGGGTGGCGACAGGCACTCCAAGGGTTACCAGCGCTTCCACTCGAGAGGCCGCTGCTCGAGCAGTTCAATTTCCCCGGAAGACTGGCCCTTCTGGCGACAGGGACCATCGCCTCCGGGGCACCCGCTGGATTCGTCACGCCTGAACTCCTTCAGCACCTTGTACAAAGGGCTTGGGATGATCCACAAATTGCCGCAAAAGTATTCAGCAAAGAATATCTCGGAAAAGCATTGGAAGGGATTCTCAAAAGAGGAGAGGCGCCGCGCGAGTGGTTCCTTGATCGGGAGATACGGGGGGAATTGGCGAATGCGATCAGCAGCCTGACACGAGAGCGAAAGATTCCGTTGGCTCTCACTGGGGATCTCCTTGTGGATCTGTTGGCCCGGAAAGTCGCTCGGAACCCGAATTTAGCGGAATTACGGATTTCTGAAGACCACGTCGAGGATGTGCTCAGGCTCCTGGCAGGCAAGGGGAATCCGTTTTCTGGGGCTCTCCCTGATCACTTGGGCCGGCTCCTTCCCTTGGTCTTGGAGGAAGCAGGAGGTGAGTTTGGGATCCCAGTCACTCCAGAGGACGCCAACGCCGCTGTGCGCCTCTTGCTCACCGGAGAATTCTTCCAGGATGCAAAGTATTCCGTTGAAGTCACGTTGCGAACCGTCCCAAAGTTGCTCGTCAACGCACCAAAGGATGTGGTGAAGTTACCAGGAAGGATCTTTACTCTGGTAAAAGCAATGACCGTGGGGGTGATTCACTTTCCGCTCGAGTTCCCCAGTTTTGTTCGAGAGCTTGCTCAATCTGGCAACCCGCCGAGCTCAGCCTTGCTTTCGCAAACGCTCGACTGGTTGTATGACACTGGCACTTTTCGCACGGCGGCCGACTTGGTGTGGCAATTGACCGCACCCGACAACGAATCCCTCCGTTTGGCACTACTTGCCTTTGCTCGCGTCAATGGGGCCCCTGTCACAGCAGCGCACCTCGATGCCGTGCGGGAAATCTTTCATACCGACGCACCGAACTTACAACCGGCGATTACTGAAGGTGTGAAATTTCTCCGTACGCGTTTTGCGGATCGACTCCCAGACATGCTCACGTCATTTGTGAGTTAGGGGAAAGAACTCGGAGTCAATGTGACTCCCGTACAGCGCGATCGCTTCTCTTGATATCCCTGATGGGAAATCTCATTGGGGGATTCAAAGGGGGAATCTCTGGCACCTGAACTGGGAACGGGTTACCCGACCTACGACGACAAGGAAAGAACAGAAGGGAAGATACCCATGCGTCTAGGGGTCCATGAAGGAGACCGCGAAAGCGCATGAGAGGCAGCCTAGAGAAAATGGTGGTGCTGATCCCAGGAGAGCATCGGGAGTAGGCAAGCTGCCCCTGTTTTACTGGGAACCTCCCACGTTATGTAACGCGCTCCCATCGGGAGCGCGCGCCGAGGGCATTAGGGAGCGATTCGTCTTGATGCGACGCTCAATGCACGGGCTTTTTATATGAAGGAGGGGTTTGGCGAAGTCGAGCAGCCGATGGTGCAGCGAGAGGGTGACGCGGCGTTTCCTTCGTCCGACCACACGAACGTCGCCGAGCTGAACCTCACACCCTCTCGAGCAGCGCGCCTCCCTCATGACAGCGAAGATGGTGGGAGGCCCCTGACTCCCATTTACCGGTGGAGTGAAGCCGAAGCCGTGGCCACGCCAGACTCCAGACGATCGCCAATGGATCCACTGCTCCCGCCACCCCTGAGGCACCGGAAGAAAGCACGAGCCGAGCAGAGCACTCAGCGCACAAACGCATTCGCATTGCCCTGGAGGTCTTCGATCCGGCGTGCTCGTTCTCGCTCCCACGCGTCCACCGGATCCTCTCGACTCCAGACCGAGAAGAGCTGCCGACTCTGGCGCGACAGGATCCCCCGCCCCGGGTAGGCCTGATCCATGTACAGAAAAATCCGGGCAATATCGCCGCGAATCTCGGGGCGGGGTTCACAGGTCTTGTCCGCGATTTCGATGTCACAGGCCCCGTACTCGCGCGCTTCTCCCACCACCATCCCGTAGCCAAAGTTCGAGCGCCGACGGTTCGTCTCCGCGCTCTCCGGCATCAGATTGTACAGGTCGGCCTCCATGCGGCGAAACTCTCGAGACATCTTGCGTGCGCAGTTTCTTCCTTTGAAGGCCTCCCCCTTCTTGGTGACACACGCGGGGTGCCCATCGCGCCACTCCGCAAAGGAACGCCCAAAATTTTCCGCTGGCACAACATGTTCCCACTCCAAGCGACGTGCGGTGTCGGGGTTGCCTTTCGGGACATAGCCGCACCCGGCAAAATCCACGGTCTTCTCGCGGTACGCACAGCCACAGTAGAAAGTAGTCTGGTGTCCCTCGTACGCCGAGGCCGCCAGCTTCTTTGCTTTCGCAAAACTCTCAATCCGCGTGTTCTGTGCGAAGACTGGATGACTGAGGAAGAAGAGCACGCTCAAGACACCAGGAAGAACAGATCCACGAACACGGAACATCCTCAATCCCTCTTTTCGGGTCGCGGGCGAGAAGGCCGGTAGGCGACCCGCGCCTGCAGACAGACCATTCGGTGCGCACCCAGCGACTCCCTCGCGACAGGATATGAGACGAATAGCCTCCTTCACACCAAGCGCAGGCGAGCGACCCCGGGTCACGTCCATCCTGTCTGGAGTGTGTGCAGCTTCCCCGTTTTGTAGACCCTGCCACCACATTTCACGCACGCCAACGACTTCCACGCATCGTGGGGGGGAATCGTGATGTTGAGTGGCTGCAGAATGGTCCCGTCGTCCATCACCAGGTCCGCCGTCGTCGCACGCGTCAGCACTTTGTACAACCCTTCCCCGCAACCGGAACAGGCAAGGATGGTTCCTGGCGGGAAGACGGTATCAAAACCGGCATTCTTTGGCTCCGTTACTGTCTGAGAATGGTCAATTTTTCGTCCCGCATGTTCTGCCTCGTTGGTCATAACGCCTCCCCTTTCCGTTGGCTGTGCGTTTGTTTCATTGTCCTCGCGCATCCTTAGCAGAGACCAGGGGGAAGCGTCAAAAGGCATCTGCCTTGCGTGGGCATGGCAAGTATCGCCGTGCCCACCGCGGACTGCGAGGAGCGTACAGCTCCGCAGCCGTCGCCCTGTCGGCTCAATCCCCAGGTCCTCTTGGCCACGACTTTTCCTGAGCAACCCAAGGACCGCGGACTCGCACGTGCGCATGAAACTGAGCAGAACACCGCGCCCCGGTCTAAAGGCGTCTCTATCGGTCAATCGACACCTGCGTCACGAACACAGAGCCAAGAGCAACCCACGCGACCAGAAAAACCACGCGTATGAACCGGCGCGTCTCCGCAGCAGGAGGACGTCAATCCTACCGCCTAGCTGACGGGAGGGAGCAGCCGCCAAAGAACAAAGCGCAAATCCCCAAGGGCACACAGCGAGACGATGTTGCGAACAGCGACAAGGAACGCGCACGGCAACGGCCCTCTGTTCCCGAACTCCACGCACGCGCGGCGCGAACGCCCACGTAGTTCTGGCAAAGGCCGACCATGACACTGGACAAGGGTCGATCCTATCCCTCAGCACGGAGAGGAGATGAATGCGTTGTCCATCATGGCGCCTCACATCTTCGGGGTGTCGGCTTTTTCCGCGTCGTGTTCTCGGCGGCGTTCGATAAACGCCCGCCGCACATACTCGAACACCTCATCAGCTTGGTCGGTCGTGAATTCGTTGCGTGTGACCTTCGCGCATAATCCCATCCACAGCGCATGCAAGGTATGCAGCGCCGTATCATCGGGATGCGTGGCCGCGCGCGCGTCCCAATCTTTCCACGCGGCGACATCGTCACAATGATTGTCGTTTGCCCTCACCAGCCCGGGGAGGAGGAAAAGAAAGGAGAGCAGCACAGCGCGACGCATGACCGCACTCTCTCCGAATGATGGACGAGAATCAAGGTGGGTGATTGCGCTGCTGACGCGTCGCTCCGGTGGCGTGCTGTTGCTCCGTCCGTATAACTCTTGGAAGAGCTTCCCCGACGCGGTAGAATCCCCATAAGTGTGACGGGCGGTAAGCCTGAGGTTTCGTTCAACCGGATTTCTCTGCTTCGCAAGAGAAAGATGGGGCGCGGTTCTCACGGCTCCATTGGCGCACGAAAGAACGTCTTGACCTGCGGAGACGAGAGGCGGCCGAGCCTACGGTGCCCGCTCGTCGGTTTTTGTTCGACTACAACGAGGCACTGCCTCTTGCTGATCCCGGAGTAGGGAGACCCCCGGTGAGGAAAAGGTCCTTCCTCTCTTCGGTCGAGGGCACACCGAGCGAACTGAGACGAGGAGATATCGAGATGGCCACCATCCCTGTGTCCTTCAGCATCCTGAGCAGTCACTATCCAGCGCGTCCGAATTTGACGCCGGCCTTGCGAGGCTTTATGACCAGCTTGGGACCGGGGAACACTCCCTGCTGCGTTCAGGTCAGTCATGCCTTGAATATGGCGGGACAACTCATCACTCACACGTATAAAGGCCAGCGGCGCGAGAACGCAAGAATCAGAATCAACGGCGTTGATTACTATTATCTTCTTGCCGTCGATGAGCTGGAACGGTGGTTGACGCTCAATTATGGACCTGGAGACAATGTCAGCCTCGATGGCACCGGTCGACGGCGGACTCCTCGCCAGATCCAAGCCTCGTTGCAAGGTCGTGCCGGCATCGTGGCCTTTCGAACGAGTGGGTACGGATTTCATACGGAACTCTGGAACGGTCGGCGGATCGTGCAACGTGACATGAATGAGCACGCATGTTTTGCTCAGCCACGTGTCTTGTTTTGGGATTGCCAGAGCCCCTAATGGTTGCCACATTCAGACGAAATCCGCTCGACACGAGAGTGCGAACGTGTGGCGCCGTAGGGGGTGTTCGATCATCCCGCCGCATCGGGCCGCCAGGGAGGTTACCCTTCCCAGCCTCCGCCTTTACACACCGCGTGCGCCAACGTCCACGCCACAGACACTTGAACAATGCCCCGGTGTTTGTGTACGCTTCCTACGATGAGGAATGCGACCGTTCCCGCTGACGCGCGCTTACGCACGCCGGCATACTGTTATTCACCTCGTTGGTGATGGGCGTACTCTTGCTGTCCTACTTTCACGACTTCTTGCAGCACATCGAAGCCCTGGCGACTGCCTCGCCCGAATTGGCGTTCGAGAAACTGAATCCGGTACACGCGGCCGCTCTGGGCGTGACACTCGGCTGCGCATCCGCGTTGGCAGGTTTGCTCGCGTACGTCGCACTGCGCGTGTATCGCGCGGGCCAATGGCCCCCACCAGGATGGCGCGTCGTGTGGGAGATGCGAGTTCGCACGGGACAACAAGCGACCGTGGTCGCCGTATTCTTCCTCCTCCTGGCAATAGTCGTCATGGTGGATGCGGTGTGGCTCTTGCACCTGCCAGGGCCGGTACCGGCAGAGCCAGAAGTGCCTCTCCAAGAGGTGTAGACCGCGCCCAGGCCCCCCGTTCACAATGGACGAGGAGCGCATCTGGGCAGGTCTGGAGCCAGTGCCACGGTTGTGGCACTGGCTCCAGACCTGCCCACCCCTCACTGTTTCTCATAGATCTGACACGCTTATTCTTCTCGGAATCTGATCCGCTCAAGCGTCACCCGAATCGCGTCGTTTGCGGGTATGCCTGCTGGTACGACCATGGACAGAACAAGTACGCCTGCGCTCCGCAATTGGCCGCGCGTCGCGACAATGAACGTGCCCGGTTGGTCTGGTGGAAAAAGACTAAAGGTCCCCAAGAAGACCTTTTTCTGGTCGTCTCCTTGATAATGGACTTCAAAGAGAAGTGGAAGCTTCTTCGGATTGAGTACTGCGATGACGACGATCTCTAAGAATTTCTGCTTTTCTGGGTCACGCAGTCCAGGACCTATGGGCTGTGTGACCGAGGTGTTATTGCGATCGAGATGGTAGGATGCCTCACTACCGGTGGGTGAGTTGCTGCTCCCGTGCGCCTCCATACCGCAGGCAACAACCAACAGGAAACTCGCTCTACACAAGGAGTGATGACACCAGGCACGGAAGAACATGGTCTGTCCTTTGGGGTTACCGATCGTGTTCTACTTGCTCTTGATAATCACCGGCGTCACGATGAGATCGATGCCCTCCAACAGGATTTGCGTATCGCGCTTCTCGAATTGACCCATCACCGGCACCGCCACCAGTTGCACGGTCAGCGGACTGCTGTCGTCGAGTGCCTGATTGCGCTTGAGCTTCTGAAGCGTGGGCGTGAGGTTTACCAAGAACGTCGGTCCGTGCGGGTGGCCCGTGTCGCTCTCAATATGGGTTCCGAAGAACGCAAAGCTGCCCGCGTAGTGCGCATCGTCGGTGGACGTATCGGCGGTCGCCGTTGGTAGATTGAGGAACACCCGAACGTAGAAGTCACTCGTGGCAGGCAACTGCGCGTAGGCGATGCTGGCAAAGATACTCTCTGTGGCGGCGTCGCTGTTGATGAGCCTGGAGAATTCACCAGGGGAGGCTTTGGCTTCTTGTGAGAAGGGCTGCGCAATGCTGATACGCGCCTTCTCGGCAATCCGCACACGGTGTGTCACGACGAATTTGATATCGGCGGCTTTCTTGATTCTGGCTTCGAGTTTTTTGAAGTCGGCCTTACTGCGTGCTGCGAGACTTGCGGCTGCACTCCCAATCGCGCTGCTTTCGTACTGATAGCTGAGCAGAGGCATGAGGGTGGTCACTCCGGCGGTCACCGTAACGGGGTTCCCGTCCTGATCCACGAAATGATCCCATGACGTCTGATTCCAGACTGCATCATTGGTATTGTCATTCTCGAAATCAATGTTCCATTTCGCCCAACAATAATCAATCATGCCGTGGTGCGTCCAAAAGACAGGATCAAGCGCCGAACCCCCGCTCGCCATGTCCCCACCAACGATAATGTGCGCCGTGTTATGCGGCGTCCCTTCCACCTGGGAACTGAACGTAAAGAAATTGTGATCCGAGAAAATCGTGTCCAGCGTCGAGGTAGCAAACGCGGAGAAACCTGCCACACTCGTGTTGTTTCTCGCGTGGAACAGCGCGCTGGCGGCATTCACAAACACGGGATTGATGTCGGGATTCTGATTCCAGTTCCAGTAGGGTAGGCCGAAATCGTTGTTGCCCGTGAGCTGCTGGCAAATCCGTTCAAAGTAGAAGAGATACGCGCGGTGCCAGGAGAAGAAGTGATCCGTGCCATGTTGGCAGAGGTTAAACCCCCCGGCCACGGTGCCGTGGATGCCGGCCTGATGGGTCCAGCTGCGCGGATCGCTTGCTGGCAACGCCTTCATCAGACTGACCGCCTGCGAATAGGTGGCAAGATCAGCATCGACCTCTGTCGAGCCCGTGCGCAACCGACGTCGGATCGGTCTGTTTTTGATCGTCTCCAGGCAGCCTTCGCACCCACCCAAAAAAGGCCCCAATAACAATCCCAGGCTAAGAGCGCCCAGGCCCCTGATAAACACGCGCCGGTCCACTGTTGCGTTGAGACGGACGTAGTCCATGACTGCTCCTTCCGAGCCGTTATTGAGACCCGCGTGAAGGCCTGAGGAAGTGCGACAATGTCTCTCCGGTTCTTCTGAGACGGCTCGTCTTCTTGAGGCGTAACAATTGGCTGAACACTATGTTCAGCCAGTTTGAACATTGGTGTTATTGCGTAGCGGAGCAGGGATCGCACGTGCTTCCCAAGGGTGCCTCGCTTCCCCAACCCCGCTACTCCTCGGGTTTTGTCGCAGTGCTCGCGACGTGATTACGGCTCAACGGTTACCACTTGGCGAACTCAACGACCACTCCCGTACCACCGTAGGGAGCCCTCGCCACAGTCACGGCTACGCGCTTGCTGACCGGGATGCCGCCCTGATCGATCATGCGGCCAAGCTGGCGTTTGACCTCGGCTGGGATGTCCTGCGGCCACGGGATGCGGGCGGACAGTTTGCCTGGCGTCCTTGGAGGTGGAAAGGTGTTGGGATCGATAGTTGGTGGAGGCGGGGTTATGAGGGAGAGCGTACGCTGCCAGTCGTCATACACCGCGTTGAGCTTATCAGTCGTGGCGTTTATCTGCGTCAGGAGGATGGCCGCCGCGCCCCGGGATACGACGTCCGTAATCGGGCGACGACTCGCGGCCTGGTATTCAGCGTCCAAGTCCCGGAGCCGTTTCTCCAGCGGCTTGGCCTGGGCCCACATGCGGGTGTGCAGGGCGCTCACCGTCAACAGATAATTCTCTATCGTGCTCATTATGTACTCCTTACAAGGGCTCTGGCGACCATCGGTAACGCCACGCGCACTCTGTCATGTGGGAGCCAGGGTTGTACTAACCTCACGTGGCATCGGCAGCTCATCTCCATTACTGACGCTCCTACCCGCAGCAGCGACTCCTCTGACAATACGGACGGTGAGCGGACACTGCCTCTGAGGACCAGCGCGGGCATTCGTGCCAATCTTGAAATCTGGTGATGCCGGTTCCGTCCGGATACCCTCCAGTCGCAAGGCGTGACGTGGGGATGCCGGGGAACGGCACACCTAACCGGCTCTCACTCAAGATGAGAAAAATCTCGCTCTTCTTGCCCCGCGTAAAGGGGGTGCCAAACTGGCCGGCCCAGTCAACGTCCGATACTTGCCATTGCGTGACGTTTACTCGCCATCGCGGCAAAAAAAGCCGATGCGGAACCGCGAACGAAGTGTCTGTGCCCTCCTCTCCCACCACTGCGCCTGATGTCCAGCCCTCGGTCCGGCCTGTTCTTCGTGTTGGTTCGCACTCCCTTCTTCAAGAGGACGCCTCACATCTACCACTGGGAGATCCAGGACTGCGTCCAGCCCAGCATTACTTCACCGGTAGGTTGGGTCGCTTGCGCAGCGTGAAGGTGAAGCGATATTCGCCGTCCTCGAATTTCCACACCAGCGGATGCTTGAGACCGTCCAGCATCATGTCATTGACGCCGAGGGCCGGGACGAGATTGAAGCGGCTGGGATCGTTAGCACTAGTGTCATCCTCTTCGACCACTCGGATCCCGACTTCCTCGACAAACGTGATCGTAGACTTGCCAACGAACGGGGCCCACGGCTTCTCATCACGCGGTTCGTCGCAGTCGCATGCCACTTCCCCGC